>NZ_JBNGOX010000053.1:0-39717 GCF_050589785.1 Carboxylicivirga caseinilyticus
ATAGAGTAATCTTTCTGTGTGCGCTTAATGTACTTTCTTTTAGCTTCTTCTGTCATAGCTTTACTTATTGTGTAACGCTATTTCAGGACTAGACAGATATCTAAATAAAAAACGCCCGGACTTTCTAGTTCGGGCGTTTTTGTTGATATTGATAATTAAATCATCTTAGTTTTTGGCTGCGATAATCCATTTAAAAACCGATACAGTAATGTAATATAGGATAGTTGCAGCAATTCCTCCTAATCCCAATATTGCAATAGAAATAATTGCTATTGCCAGTAAAATAAAGCGTTCCTTGTTTTCTGCCCATTTAAAGTTTTTGAACTTTAGTGAGAACATTGGAACTTCACTCACAAGTAAAAGGCTGAATATTAGAACTGCTACCAGTATTAAAATGGGTGATAACCAATTGAACCAATCAGTTTTATTTAGGAATAGGTATGCAAAGGAGGCTGTGAATATTCCGGTAGCCGTTGTGGTTAATCCCAGAAAGTTTTCTGTCTGACGAGTATCAACATTGAATTTAGCCAGACGCAAAGCAGCGAATACTACCAGAATAAAGGGACTTAAGATCCAAAATTTCTCAGGTGTTTGCATATCTGCAAATGAAACAGAGAAATCTCCCATTACTTTTATACGGATAATAGAGGATAATATGGCAGCTGGAGCCATTCCAAAGCTAATCAGGTCGGCCAATGAATCCAGTTCTTTACCTATTTCGCTATAGGCTTTTAATGCCCTTGCAGCAAATCCATCGCTAAAATCAAAAAGAGCGCCAATAAAAATTAACCAGATGGCAATCTGTATCATCCCATTTAGAGCCAGAAAAGTGGCAAGGGTGCCACAAAATACATTAAGGCTAGTTAAGAAATTGGGAACATGTTTTGTTACTTGCATAGCAATTAATATTTGTGCCGAAATTAAATGAAACCTGCACACAAACAAAATTTAGATTCAAAGAATATATTTATTATAATTATTTCAGAATTTAGGTATTTTAACATTGGATTAACATATTGATTGTCATAAAGCATTATTTTCGTGATTGGGACAAACTAAACTATTACACATGTGGACAAATGACCTATCAGTAAACAATGTCGAAATAGACAATGAACACAAAAAGTTATTCAATTTATTAACCAGTTTTTATGATGGTATAAAAAACAATTCACCAAAATTACAACTTCAGGAGTTGATAAATGGATTGTTGGATTATACCAAAACGCATTTTGCTCGCGAAGAAGCATATATGAAACGAATCGGATATCCTGAGTTTGAGGATCATAAAAAACAACATGAGGAATTTATTGAAAAAGCGCAGGCATTTCATACCAAAATATCTGATGGTAAAATGATTCTGTCGCTTGAAGTAACCAACTTTTTGAAGCAATGGTTGGTGAATCATATTAAGGGAACAGATCAGAAATATGCTCGTTTTGCGAGCGCAAATCAGGAAAAGGTAAATCAATTCTCTTATAATTAATCTGATTATTTTAATAATTAGTTTGTAATTGTCGTTTTAACCTTTACATTTGTATCAAATTATTCAGAAGACATGGCAAATCGTATCCATCATCATCATCATTTAAACCTGCAAGTACGGTAGGCGGTGATTGATATGTGTATACTTTAAACAATATTTATCAAGGCTTACCAAAGTGGTAAGCCTTTTTTTATTTTTATAAACATGAATTATAACAGACATCATAAATTCCATCATTTACATACTAATCCTCAGGGATAAGTCGGAATTCTTATATAAAAAATTAAAGACAAGGCTTATCCGTTAACGGGTGAGCCTTTTATATTAAAAATTATTAAATCATAACCATAATGGAAACCAAAATCAGAATTGCATTACAAAAAAAAGGTCGTTTAAATGAAGACTCTTTGAGACTATTAAAAGAAGCAGGTATTAAATTCAATGCCGGCAGTGGTAAGCTGGTTGCTTCTTCACCAAATTTTCCAATTGAAGTTTTGTTTTTGCGTGATGATGATATTCCGCAGACAGTTGCTGATTCGGTAGCTGATATAGGAATTGTTGGTGAAAACGAAATGGCAGAAAAAGGCTTTGACCTGACTATTGCAAAACGATTGGGCTTTAGTAAATGTCGTTTATCATTAGCAGTACCAAAAGCGGATGAGTACGCAGGAACAGAGTATTTTGAAGGAAAGAAAATTGCCACTTCTTACCCTGTTATTCTTGAAAAATTTCTGAAAGAAAAAAATATTAAAGCCGATATCCATGAGATAACTGGCTCAGTTGAAATTGCTCCGGGTATTGGATTGGCAGATGGTATTTGTGATATAGTTAGTTCGGGAAGTACATTGGTTGCAAACCGTTTAAAGGAAGTGGAAGTGGTAATGCAGTCTGAGGCTTTGTTGGTATCAGCACCAAACTTGAGTGCTGAGAAGCAGCAGTTGCTGGATGAAATTATCTTCCGCATAAACGCAGTAATGGCTGCAAATTCAAATAAATATATTTTGATGAATGTGCCTAACGATAAACTGGATGAGATTGTTGAAGTTTTACCAGGAATGAAAAGTCCGACTATTCTGCCATTGGCTGATAAAGGATGGAGTTCTGTGCATTCAGTAATTCAGGAAAAGAAATTTTGGGAAATCATTGGGCAGTTAAAGAATTTAGGTGCCGAAGGTATTTTGGTGATTCCAATCGAGAAAATGATCTTGTAACGGTCATTTGATCGAGATAGAATTTAAGTGAAGAAAAATTTCATTTAGCAAGAGTAACGATGCAAAAAATAATATATCCTGAGAAAGAGTCATGGGCTACTTTGCTCGAAAGACCTGATAATGGACTGGAAGATTTGTTCGATACAGCTCGTGGAGTGTTAGACGATGTGAAGCGAAACAAAGATGCTGCATTAATCAAGTATACCAGAATGTTTGATGGTGTTGAACTGGATGATTTTAAGGTGATGCAGACAGAAATTGATGAGGCTTGCATTAATATTAGCAGCGATCTGAAAGAAGCCATCTTAACGGCCAAGAAAAATATTGAGACTTTTCATAAAGCTCAGCTTCGCGAGGTAAAGGTGATTGAAACCATGCCTGGAGTTCAATGCTGGCAAAAAGCTGTACCAATCGAAAAAGTCGGACTTTATATTCCCGGAGGAACAGCTCCATTGTTTTCAACAGTATTAATGTTGGCTATTCCGGCAAAGATTGCAGGATGTAAAGAAATCGTGTTATGCACGCCAGCTGGTAAGGATGGAAAAATAAATCCGGCTATTTTGTATGCAGCCAACCTGGTTGGCGTTACGCAGATATTTAAGCTGGGAGGAATACAGGCAATCGGGGCAATGGCTTATGGAACAGAAACAGTTCCTTCTGTTTCAAAGATTTTTGGTCCGGGAAATCGCTTCGTAACTGCTGCTAAACAAGTAGTCAGTCTGAAAGATGTGGCAATTGATATGCCGGCTGGTCCATCGGAAGTGATGGTAATGGCTGATGAAAGTGCAGACCCGGCTTTTATTGCAGCCGATCTATTGTCACAAGCTGAACATGGTGCCGATAGTCAGGTGATTTTAGTTACTAACAACGAAGCTTTATTGGACGAGGTTGGTAGTACATTGGCTCAACAGCTTGAGCAACTATCGCGTAAAGAGGTGGCAGAAAAAGCCTTGGACAACAGTCGTATGATTGTATTGAAGTCGGTAGAAGAGATGTTGGAGATGTGTAACGAATATGCTCCTGAACACCTGATTCTGTCGATGAGAGATGATGAAGAAATTGCTTCAAAAGTGGTAAATGCAGGATCTGTTTTTCTGGGTAATTATTCTCCGGAGAGTGCAGGTGATTATGCCTCCGGTACCAATCATACATTGCCAACACATGGTTATGCCAAATCATACAGTGGTGTGAGTACAGAGAGTTTTATGAAGAAGATCACCTATCAGAAAATAACTGAGAAAGGTATTCAGAAACTTGGACCCGCAATTGAGATTATGGCAGCTGCTGAACAGTTGGATGCCCACAAAAATGCTGTAACTGTTAGGCTTAAAAAAATTAAAGAGTCGAAATAACATTGTAAGATTGACTTTTATTATGACGATTCGACCTCAATAGGGATGATTATTGAGTTGAAGATGGACTTTAGTAAGATCGGGAAGCTGAGAACTTGTTCGAAGATCACCCGACCGCAATTAAGTACTTCAAAAGTCAGTAATCATTCATATTGCAGTCTTGATTTTCTTTGTTTCGTTTCTTGTATCAAGACAAGAAATGAAAAACCTTGCGGCTTGAGCGAAGAAAAAGAAAGGATTGATTATTTTGGTATGAAAAGAATGAAAGAATTAACTTTTTTAACCTGTATGCAAAAATGAAAACGCTTAATGAGCTTTTACGATCAAATATAAAAGGGCTGAAGCCCTACTCTTCCGCTCGTGATGAATTTACCGGATCTGCATCCGTTTACCTGGATGCCAATGAAAATCCATTCAATCAGCCATACAACAGATATCCTGATCCGTATCAGCGAAATTTGAAAGCTAAAATTGCTACTATAAAAGGTGTTAAGGCTGACCAGATATTTTTGGGCAACGGCAGTGATGAACCCATTGATTTATTATTTCGTGCTTTTTGCGAGCCGGGTAAAGATAATGTGGTAAGTATTGATCCAACCTATGGTATGTATCAGGTTGCTGCCGATATCAATAATATTGAAGTACGTAAGGTTTTGTTGACCGAAGATTTTCAATTGGATGTAAACGCTCTTTTGGCTGCAACAGATGAGAATTCTAAATTATTGTTTTTGTGTTCACCCAATAATCCAACAGGAAATTGCTTTAAAGAAGAAGATTTGTTAGCCTTAATTAAGGGGTTTGATGGAATTGTTGTGTTAGATGAAGCATACATTGACTTTGCTCCTGAGAAGAGTTTATTAAAGCGAATTGATGAATTTTCAAATTTAGTTGTGTTGCAGACCTTCTCAAAAGCATGGGGAATGGCTGGCATCCGACTGGGAATGGCATTTGCATCTGCTCCGATTATTAAAGTGTTGAGTAGTATTAAATATCCATATAATATTAATATACTTACGCAGGAGAAAGCTTCTGAACTGTTGGATAAAGAAGAGGATAAACATCAGTGGGTAGAGTTGTTGCTTAAAGAAAGAACCCGATTGGATGTTGATTTACAACAATTCTCTTTCGTGCAGAAGATTTATCCGTCAGACGCTAACTATCTGCTGGTAAAAGTGGATGATGCAAAAGGGTTATACAACTATCTGGTTAATGAAGAAATCATCATACGCGACCGTTCCTCGGTTGCATTGTGTGCCGGTTGCTTAAGAATAACAGTTGGTACAGCTGATGAAAACAGCCAGTTGTTAAATGCATTGAAATCGTATCAGAAATAGATAAAGCCAACTCAATGAAAAAGATCCAAATATTATTAAGTGTATTAATACTGACTACAAGTACAATGTTCGGTCAAAAAGCAAAAATCAACCTTTGGGAAGGTACTGCCCCTTTGAATAAAGATGTGCAGGTTGAAGAGCAGGATATAAATAACCGTGTTTCACGAGTAACCGTTCCTCAGCTTTATCATTATCCTGTAAAAAGTAAAGAGGCAAAACCAGCTATCATTATCATTCCTGGAGGAGGATATGCCCGTGAGGCTATCGATCATGAAGGTTATATGGCTGCCGAATGGTTCAATAAATTGGGATTTGAGGCATTTGTGTTAAAATACAGATTGCCGGATGATGACCTTTTTGATAACCCGGCTTATGTTCCTTTGATGGATGCTCAGCAAGCGGTTTACCTGGTTCGTTCAAAAGCCAAAGAGTTTAATATCGATCCAGCCAGAGTTGGTGTAATTGGTTTTTCAGCTGGTGGTCATTTAGCTGCCTCAGCTTCTACTCTGTTTACCAATCCTGTTGATAAGAACAGATCACCGGAAGATGTCCGACCTGATTTTTCGATTTTGATGTATCCTGTCATTAGCATGGATAAGGCATGTACTCATATGGGTAGTCGGATAAATCTGATTGGAAATGATCCAGCTGTAAGTATGGTTGATTATTTCTCGTTGGAGAATCAGGTATCAGAAAAAACACCTGTTACTCTAATGGTCCATGCCATTGATGATGGTGCGGTGCCTGTTGAAAATACAGATCGATATGCCAAAAACCTATTTAACAAAGGTGGTGATGTAACCAAAGTAATACTTCCGATTGGAGGGCATGGATTTGGTTTTGCTCCTGATCGACCAGTTGCTTACTGGACTCAATATCTGGAAGTGTGGTTAAAAACCAATGTGATTAAATAAGAGAAACTTGTTTAGATCTTCTCTTGGATGGGGAAGAAGACCTTTATTAGTATATTATGATTAAGAACTGCAAATTACACTGATTATCGCGAATAGTGCCGCTATGTGGTACAATAATTTGTGAAATTTGCGTAATCTGTGGTTAAAAAGCAATTGTGTATTGATGGCCAGGCCATTGTAATGAGAAGAATTGAATGCAAAAGAAAAAGATACTATTTATTGATCGGGATGGAACACTTATAGTGGAACCTCCTGTTGATTATCAGGTTGACAGTCTTGAAAAACTGGAGTTCTACCCTGCTGTTTTTCAGAATTTATCGAAAATAGCTCAACAGCTCGATTTTTACCTGGCCATGGTTACCAATCAGGATGGACTGGGAACGGCTTCGTTTCCCGAGGACACTTTCTGGCCTGCTCAGAATAAAATGATGAAAGCCCTCGAAAATGAAGGAATCATTTTTGATAAGGTACACATCGATCCGACTCTTCCCGAAGAGAATGCCCCTTCGCGTAAACCGGGTACAGCAATGCTGACTGAGTATATCGAAGGTGATTACGATTTGGAAGGATCCTTTGTGATAGGTGATCGCATTACGGATGTGCAAATGGCAAAGAATCTGGGCTGTAAGGCTATCTTGCTGCAAGGTAAAGAAGCCGGTGAAAAGATGTTGGCCGAAGCAGGATTAGCAGATGTTTGTGTCTTGCTTACTGATCAATGGAACGAGGTGGCGGCTTTTCTGTTTAAGTCGGAGCGTAGTGCTGAGGTGGTACGTTCTACTGCGGAAACCAGTATAAAGGTGGCGGTCAACCTGGATGGAACGGGTAAATGCAATATCTCAACCGGACTAAACTTCTTCGATCATATGTTGGAGCAGATCGGTCGTCACTCAGGATGTGATTTAACGGTTGAGGTCAATGGTGACTTACATGTTGACGAGCATCATACCATGGAAGATACAGCTATTGTGCTGGGTGAAGCTTTTAAAAAGGCTTTGGGCGATAAGCGTGGTATCGAACGTTATGGTTTTTGCCTGCCAATGGATGATTGTCTGGCACAGGTAGCTATTGATTTTGGTGGACGACCATGGTTGGTGTGGGAAACCGAGTTTAAGCGCGAGATGATTGGCGATACTCCTACCGAGATGTTCCATCATTTCTTCAAGAGTTTCTCCGATGCGGCAGCATGTAACCTTAATATAAAAGCTGAAGGAGCCAACGAGCATCATAAAATAGAAGGTATCTTTAAAGCACTGGCACGTGCCATCAGGGCGGCCATTCGCAAAGATCCATATAATGATCAACTTCCTAGTACAAAGGGGATGCTGTAGAAAATAGCATAGACCTACCAGGTTTTCAAAACCTGGTAGGTCTGTATCAATAATAACTATAACTACATTGCAGGTTGTTGATCCTTTCTTTATTTACTGAGCATGGAAAATTCTCGGGTTTGAATGTGCCATTGTATTTTCGTGTAAAAGTTTGTTTGACCAGATGTTTGGTGCTTAAATAAACAAATGGATTGGTTTTGTCCTTTTTCTTCATTTCTGCTGTATTAGCATTCATAAAAACCAGTCCGGCATAAAGTCCGTTTTGCGGCACTACAATATTCATTTGTTTTACATCAAATGATATTTTATTGGAATAAGGTGCTATCTCAACTACCAGATTTTCGGTCATCAAAATTTCTTCCGGTTCATACTTGTAATTATAGGTGTAAAGCCTCAATCCGGCTATTCTTTTGGTGCGTGTTCTTTTGCAATAAAAAGTTAGGTTATTCAGGGTGCTTCCTTTGGGTACGGGAATAAAACTAACTATTTCCATGCCTTTGTAAGCACATACAGAGCAGGCAATTCTATCTTTGTCATCCTCCTTTTTAAGCGTCCTTTTTTGCGATGCCACCACCACTTCTTTAAGGGCAATATCGCTCTTTTGTAACCTTATATATAATGTGTCGGAGCAATCATTAATCTTAATTTGTTGTGATACATATCCAATGCAACTTATAGAAAGGCTGTCTTTATTGCATATCAATTCAAAGCAACCATCGGTGTTGGAGTAGCAGCCCTTATTGGTACCTATAACAGCAATAGTGGCATAGGAAATGGGTTGATTATTGGCATTGATAATTTTCCCTTTAATGCTTTGCTGTGCATCGATTACCACAGTATGTACCAATAGTATCAGAATGATTAGGTATTTCATTGAATGGGTTAGGTTTATTGATTAAGAGTATAAATATAGAATCATTATAGTAATTAATCTTTCACTTTAACGATTATCATTTCTTTCACCCATTATTTTCATTTAATTTGCTTTGTAACGAATTCAGATATTATGGAGCCCAATCAGCAACTGGAATTATCACAGATTTACAATCGTCGACGTACGGATAAGGATATTTTTCAAGAATTAATGGCCTTTAAAGTTCGCGAAATACTTTTGGTGGCGAATCATTATGATGCTTATAGTATTGTTCGCGAAGGTCGTTTCTTTGATAAAATTGCTGGTGAATATTTGCAGCTGAACCTTTTTACGGCTCCCCGCATTACCTCTGTCACTAATGCCAATGAGGCAGTAGCTTTGATGAAAGATCGTGAGTTTGAAATGGTGATTGTGATGGCAGGTCTGGATAAGCAAAAACCCCTCCAGATTACTCAAAGTATCAAAGAGGTAAAGCCTGCAGTGCCAATTCTATTGTTGGTAAATAACAATGCCGACTTAAAGTTTTTCGACGAAGCCAGTGGTAATATCCATAATGTTGAACGTGTATTTGTATGGAACGGTGACTCACGCGTTTTTCTGGCCATGATTAAATATGTGGAAGATAAACTTAACGTTGAGAAGGATGTGAGTGTTGGTGATGTAAGAATAATTCTCCTGGTCGAAAATTCGCGAAGATATTACACCCGTTACCTTCCTTTGTTGTACTCAATTATCATGAGACAAACGCAGGCAATTCTTGAGGAAGAAAGTCTGGGGCAGGTATATCGGATGTTGAAAATGCGGGTACGACCAAAAATTTTACTAGTTAGCAATTATGAGGATGCTGTTGAAATTGTTGACAGATATACTGATAATCTTATTTGTGTAATTTCTGATGTAAAGTATCAGCGTAATGGAGAAGATGACGAAAATGCAGGAGTAGAACTAATCAAATACGTTAAATCAAAAATTGTTATTCCTACGCTCTTACAATCATCCGATCCTGCGAATGCTCTAAAAGCTGAGGCTGCAGGAGCTGAGTTTATTGATAAAAACTCAGACAGCTTAAGTCTTGATATCTATAATTTTATTCATCAGCGACTGGGTTTTGGGAATTTCGTTTTTACCAACAGTAGAGGAGTTAAAGTAGCTGAAGCACATAACCTGAAGGAATTTGTTCAATGTCTGGGAGAAGTACCTCCAGAGTCACTATTGTACCATGCCCGTCGGAACGGGATATCTACCTGGTTAATGGCACGTGGCGAAATTACCATTGCCAAGCGTTTGCGACCATATCGTATTGAAGATTTTGAGAGTTATACAAAGCTCCGGCAGGCTATTCTGGATGTGTTTGAAGAAGCTAGACTTGAACGGCTCCGTGGAAGGGTGGTGCCTTTTGAAAAATCATTGGTCAATAGTCATAGCTACATTGTTCGCATTGGTGAAGGATCGTTTGGTGGTAAAGGACGTGGAATGGCTTTTTTAAGCAACTTTATTGAGAATATCGATTTCGATGATATAGTGCAGGAAATAAATGTTGATATACCAGCAACCACAATCATCGGAGCCGAGGAATTTACCCGATTCATCGAAAAAAACAATTTGTATAATCAGGCTTTTGTTGAGCATCAGTATGATGATATTAAACGCTTGTTTTTAAAATCATCGTTAAGCGATGAGGTAAACGAAAAACTTTATCAATTAGTAGAACAGGTAACATGTCCTTTGGCAATTCGTTCGTCAGGATTGTTTGAAGATAGTCTACTGCAACCTTTTGCTGGTGTTTATGCCACATTTATGATACCCAATAACAGTTCGGATATTAAGGTTCGGTTTAAGCAACTATGTACGGCTGTGAAACTGGTTTATGCTTCCATGTTCAGCGATCCGGCGAGGGCATATTTCGATGCGGTAAATTATAAGATTGAAGAGGAAAAAATGGCTGTTATTATTCAACAGGTTGTAGGTGGACGAGTTGGTAATCGTTTTTATCCTCATATAAGTGGAGTGGCACAATCCTATAATTATTATCCGTTCTCGTATATGAAACCTGAGGATGGCTTTGCGGTTTTGGGTGTAGGATTGGGTAAATATGTTGTGGGTGGGGAAAAAGCTTATCGTTTCTGTCCTAAATATCCAAAGCTTGAATTAAATTCATTAAAGGATCAGATAAAGGATTCACAATCTCATTTTTATGCTCTTAATCTTGATAGTGACGATTTAAGATTGGATAAAGGAGGTGAGGATGCATCTATTTTAAAGTTAAGCATTAAAGAGGCCGAAGAAGATGGCAACTTAAAGCATTGTGCGATGGTTTATGATATGAATTACGATCGGTTGGTAAATGATTTTAAGAAACGTGGTCCCAGGGTTGTCAATTTTTCTAATATTTTAAAGTACGATTATATTCCGTTGGCGAAAACGCTTGATATGCTTCTACGATTTTTTAAAGAAGCCATGGGAGCACCTGTCGAAATTGAGTTCGCAGTGGATCTCGATGCAGGTCGTCGTAATCTTCCAACTTTATATCTATTGCAGATTAAACCATTGATCAGAATTGAAAATAACGCTGATATTAATTTTGATGAGGTGGCTTCAGATAGGCTTCTGCTGCAATCAAACAAAGGTATGGGTAACGGTAGAATAGAACATATTCAGGATGTTGTTTTTATGAATATTGATGTTTTCGATCGAACCAAAACCGAAGAGATGGGTAAAGAAATTGCAGAGATCAATCATTATTTTGAACAAGAAGGTCGGGAATATGTGTTGGTTGGTCCGGGAAGATGGGGGACACGTGATCGGTTTACCGGAATACCCGTTTATTGGTCACAGATATCGCTTGCCCGGGTAATTGTTGAAATGGGGTTACCCGATTTTCCGTTGGATGCTTCACTGGGTTCACACTTTTTTCATAATGTTACTTCCATGAATGTGGGGTATTTCAGTATTCATCATCACGGATCCGATGAATTTGTAAATATGGATGTGCTTAAAAAGCAAACTCTCATTAAAGAAACTAAATATTTCAGGCATGTTCGCTTCGAAAAGAACCTAACTATTCTAATGGATGGAAAGAAACAGAAGGCAGCAATAGTGTGGGAAAAATAAACTATTTTGAAACTCCTGAAAATAAATTAGAAGAAAAAAAGATAGCTAAATCTTGAAAATATCATAAGCTCTTTCTAAATTGATTGAAAGTCAGAAAAATAATCAGTTATAATTTGAAAGAGAATGATGGATCCAAAAAATTTTTATTACCCGTCGCAAGAGGTAGTGGATTATGCTACCGTTAAATCGTATGACGATTTATATCAGTCATCTATTGAAAATCGTGAACAATTTTGGGAAGATGAGGCTCGTCAATTGGAATGGTATAAGCCTTGGGATAAAGTGCTTGATAATTCCAATCATCCTTTTTATAAATGGTTTGTGGATGGCAAAACAAATATTGTTCACAATGCCATTGATCGCCATTTAAAAACAGCAAATAAAAATAAGTTGGCTCTCATCTGGGAAGGTGAGCCGGGTGATGTTCGCACATTCTCCTATCATGCGCTCAATCGTGAAGTATGTGAGTTTGCCAATATTTTAAAAGCTATGGGCGTGCGAAAAGGTGACATCGTAACAATTTACATGCCTCAGATACCCGAACAGGTTATTGCCATGCTGGCTTGTGCAAAGATAGGTGCAGCGCATTCTGTTGTGTATGGTGGTTTTAGTCACGAAGCTTTGGCTGAGCGCATAAATGCTGCCAAAAGCCGTGTTGTCATAACAGCTGATGGTGGTTTTCGCAGAGGTAAGCCAACTCAGCTAAAAGCCATTGTGAATAAAGCCATGGAAATGTCGCCAACAATGGAAGTTTGTATTACCGTAAAAAGAACCGGTGAGGAAGTTTATATGGAGAACGATCGTGATTACTGGTATCACGATTTAAAATCATTGCCAATCTCAGGTCATAAGTGTTCAACAGAAGAGATGGACGCTGAAGATATGCTCTTCTTGCTGTATACCTCCGGATCAACAGGTAAGCCCAAGGGTTTGGTTCATACGCATGGTGGATACAGTGTTTATACTTCAGCTACCCATCGAATGGTTTTTGATATAAAACCAGAGGACAGATGGTGGTGTGCTGCAGATCCGGGCTGGATAACCGGGCATAGTTATATGGTTTACGGGCCGTTGATTAACGGATCTACCATTTTTATGTACGAAGGTGCTCCAAATCATCCTTATCCCGACCGATGGTGGCGAATGATTGATAAATATGGTATTACTATCTTATATACCTCTCCAACTGCCATTCGTGGTTTGATGCGTTTTGGTGAGTCGTGGGTAAAGCGGCATGATATCAGTTCGCTTCGTTTGCTTGGTTCTGTGGGAGAGCCAATTAATCCGGAGGCATGGCGTTGGTATCACGAAACAGTTGGTGAAGGAAAATGTCCTATCATGGATACATGGTGGCAAACCGAAACTGGTGGGTTTGTCATAACTCCATTGCCGGTTACTCCATTGAAACCAGGTTCTGCAACCCGTCCTTTCTTTGGTCATGAGGTTGGGATAGTGGATGAAAATGGGAATGATGTGGCTGCCAATGAGGTGGGTGCGCTGGTGATTAAAAATCCATGGCCAGGTATGGCACGAACCATTATGGATGATGATGATCGCTATTATGAAACATACTGGAAAAAGTTTGAGGATAAAAAGTTTTATCATGCTGGCGATTCGGCTAAGAAAGATGAAGATGGTTATTATTGGATCATTGGCCGGAGTGATGATGTGATAAAAGTAAGTGGTTATCGTTTAGGTACGGCTGAAATAGAGAGTGCAGTGGTAAGTCATCCGGCAGTAGCCGAGGCTGCGGCAATTGCATTACCTCACGAACTAAAAGGGAATAGTATTCATGTTTATGCTATCCTTCGAGAGGGAAGAGAACCGGGTAAGGAATTGGAAAGGGAAATATTAGATCATGTTGCCAAGGCAATGGGTCCCATTGCAAAACCCGAAGAAGTAATTTTTGCAGATAGTTTACCTAAAACACGCAGTGGAAAGATTATGCGCCGGGTTTTAAAAGCACGGGCATTAGGCGAAGATGAAGGTGATTTAAGTACGTTGGATGATTGATAAAATAAAAAAGGCAAAAGTACCATCAATTACTTTTGCCTTTTAATTTTATACTTTTTTTTGGTTCCTTATCCTTGGAAGGTGCTGTAGCCAGTAGTTTCCATTTGGCGGTCAACTTTTTTAACCAATCCTTGAAGAACTTTACCTGGACCAACTTCTGTAAAAGAAGATACTCCGTCAGCAATCATATTCTGAACAGTTTGAGTCCATTTTACCGGAGCTGTTAACTGAGCAACCAGGTTTTCTTTGATTACTGCAGGATCAGTAACAGCCAGAGCATTTACATTCTGGTAAACAGGACAAACCGGGGTGTTGAATTCTGTTGCTTCGATAGCAGCCGCTAATTCAGTACGGGCTGGTTCCATTAAAGGAGAGTGGAATGCTCCTCCAACAGGCAACTTCAATGCACGTTTTGCTCCTTTTTCGGTTAAAAGCTCACATGCTTTATCAACACCTGCAATTGAACCAGAAATAACCAACTGTCCCGGACAGTTGTAGTTTGCTGCTACAACAACATCTTCGATGCTGTCGCAAACTTCTTCCACCACTGCGTCTTCCAATCCCACGATGGCTGCCATTGTTGATGGTTCTGCTTCACAGGCTTTTTGCATGGCCAATGCACGTTGCGAAACCAATTTTAATCCGTCTTCGAAATTCATTGCACCAGCAGCAACCAATGCCGAAAATTCACCTAATGAATGACCGGCAGTCATTTCAGGTTTAAATGTTTCGCCTAAGGTTTTAGCCAATATTACAGAATGTAAAAAGATTGCAGGTTGAGTAACCTTGGTTTGTTTCAGATCTTCATCAGTACCTTCAAACATTAGGTCGGTAATACGAAATCCTAAAATTTCGTTTGCCTTTTCGAATAATTCTTTGGCTTCAGGAGAGTTGTCATATAAATCTTTTCCCATCCCAACGTATTGGGCTCCCTGGCCAGGAAATACAAATGCTTTCATGCGTTTTGATTTTGATTATTACTGCAGCCAAGCATTATGTACCTTTGCCATCCTTATGTCAAAGGTTCTTGACTATTAGTATATTCACTCATTTTATCAGCATGCAAAGGTAAGTCAAATAATTTCAAAGGATGAAACGAAAACCTGAAAAAAGTTAAAAAGACTGAATTCTCGATGCTTATTTTCAGGGTTGACAAAGTTTCAAGTTTATTGTATTCTGTATTAGTGAATAGCGATAAGTTGAAGCTATTACTACTTAAAACAAGGTTTTCAGGAGTGTTAAAAAATCTAACAAATTGTTTTTTAGGTAGAAATTCACTCTCGTAATGAAAAAAAATAGATCGTGAGATGCACTTTTTTAATTGAAAATTAGTACTTTTGCAGCGCTTTTTTGTCTAAAATTGTCAAAAGGGTTGAAAATCAGTAGGATTTTAAAGGGGATAGTACACCTTTTGAGATCCGTTTTTAAGTAGAAAAAAGATTGTTTAATACAATATATTTTAATTTTTATGCCAACAATTCATCAGTTAGTTAGAAAAGGACGAAACAAGCAGGTGGAAAAAAGTAAATCACGTGCTTTGGATGCATGTCCTCAAAGAAGAGGCGTGTGTGTGAGGGTGTATACCACTACACCAAAAAAACCTAACTCAGCAATGAGAAAGGTAGCAAGGGTACGTTTAACCAACGGAAAAGAAGTGAATGCTTACATTCCGGGAGAAGGACACAACTTGCAGGAACACAGTATTGTACTTGTTCGTGGAGGTAGGGTAAAAGACCTTCCAGGTGTACGTTATCACTTAGTTCGTGGTGCATTAGACGCATCTGGAGTTGACGGTCGTACGCAGCGCCGTTCAAAATATGGTACTAAACGACCAAAAGCTGCTAAGAAGTAATAATTGTGTAGTGAGTTGTTTACTTGGTTAAAGATGCCGGTTGAGTAAATGTTAATCATTGAAGACTAGGAACAACAGCCAAGGGATAACAAAGTAAACAAAGAGAAAAGATGAGAAAAAGTAAACCAAAGAAGCGGATCATTTTACCAGATCCAAGATTTAACGACACTCAGGTGACTCAGTTTGTGAACAACCTGATGTTGGATGGTAAAAAATCTATCGCATTCAAGATTTTCTACGAAGCGATGGATAAAGTAAACGAAAAAGCTGAAAAAGAAGGTAAGCCAGTTTTGGAATTCTTCAAGAAAGCTTTAGAAAATATTACTCCTGCAGTGGAGGTTAAAAGCCGTCGTGTTGGTGGAGCTACATTTCAGGTTCCAACGGAAATTCGTCCTGCCCGTAAGATGTCCATCAGCATGAAAAACCTGATTTTATTCGCTCGCAAGCGTAGCGGTAAATCAATGGCAGAGAAATTAGCTGCTGAAATTGTTGCTGCATATAATATGGAAGGCGCAGCCTTCAAGAAGAAAGAAGACATGCATAAAATGGCGGAAGCTAACCGTGCTTTTGCTCACTTTAGATTTTAATCATTAATTTTTTAAGGATTTAATTGTCATGGGAAAGGCAGATCTTAAAAAGACCAGAAACATTGGGATTATGGCCCATATCGATGCCGGTAAAACAACGACTACAGAACGTATCTTGTTTTATACAGGTATCACTCACAAGATTGGTGAGGTACACGATGGTGCAGCTACAATGGACTGGATGGAGCAAGAGCAGGAGCGTGGTATTACTATTACCTCGGCTGCTGTAACCACAAACTGGATTTACGAAGGTGTTGAAAATAAAATTAACATCATCGATACTCCGGGACACGTTGACTTTACTGTAGAGGTAGAGCGTTCATTGCGTGTATTAGATGGTGCGGTTGCATTGTTCTGTGCGGTAGGTGGAGTTGAACCTCAGTCTGAAACTGTATGGCGTCAGGCTAACAAATATAATGTACCACGTATCGGTTTCGTTAATAAAATGGACCGTTCAGGAGCTAACTTTTTCGAAGTAGTTCGTCAGGTACGTGAAATGTTGGGAGCTAATCCTGTACCTCTTCAAATTCCTATTGGAGCTGAAGAAACTTTTCGCGGAGTAATCGATTTGATCGAAAACAAAGCTGTAGTTTGGTATGATGATGAACAAATGGGTTCTCGTTACGAATTGCAGGATATTCCTGAAGATTTGAAAGAGGAAGCAGAAGAGTGGAGAGGTAAATTAATCGAAGCAGTTGCTGAGCACGATGATGCTTTAATGGAGCGTTATTTCGAAGATCCGGATTCAATCACTCGTGATGAGATGATCGAAGTAATCCGCAAAGCAACAATTGCTCAAACCATCACTCCAATGATGTGTGGTTCTGCATTCAAAAACAAAGGTGTTCAGCGTTTATTAGATGCAGTTATTCAGTATTTACCAAGCCCGCTTGATATTGATGCTATCGAAGGCATAAATCCAAAGACAGATGAGCCTGTATCATATGAAATTGATGATGAAGCTCCTCTTTCAGCGTTAGCATTTAAAATTGCAACTGACCCATTTGTTGGTCGTTTGTGTTTCATGCGTGTTTACTCTGGTAAAATTGAAGCTGGTTCTTACGTTTTAAATACTCGTACAGATAAAAAAGAACGTATCTCTCGTTTATTCCAGATGAAATCAAACAAGCAGTTGCCTCGTGAGGTAATTGGTGCTGGTGATATTTGTGCCGGTGTTGGTTTCAAAGATATTCGTACTGGTGATACTCTTTGTGACGAGAAACATCCTATCGTATTAGAATCAATGGACTTCCCAGAGCCAGTAATTGGTGTAGCTGTTGAGCCATTGAGTCAAAAAGATATGGATAAATTAGGTGTTGCATTAGGTAAATTGGCCGAAGAGGATCCAACTTTCCGTGTAGCAACTAACGAAGATACAGGTCAGACTGTTATCTCAGGTATGGGTGAGCTTCACCTAGAGGTATTGATCGATCGTTTAAAGCGTGAATTCAAAGTTGAGTGTAACCAGGGAGCTCCTCAGGTAACTTACAAAGAAGCAATCACTATGGAGGTTGAACACCGCGAGGTATTCAAAAAACAATCTGGTGGTCGTGGTAAGTTTGCTGATATTCAGTTCCGTTTGGGGCCTGTTGACGAAGGAAAAGAAGGTCTTCAGTTTGTGAATGAAATCAAGGGTGGTAACATTCCTAAAGAATTTATTCCATCTGTTGAGAAAGGTTTCAAAGAAGCTATGCTAAACGGTGTATTGGCCGGTAACGAAGTAGAAAACATCAAAGTTGTTCTGTTCGACGGTTCTTTCCACGCAGTTGACTCGGATCAGTTATCATTTGAGATTGCAGGTCGTCAAGGGTTTAAAGCAGCTTCAGCGAAAGCTAAGCCAATTCTTCTTGAGCCTATCATGCGTGTTGAAGTTGTTACTCCTGAAGAGTATATGGGTGATATCATCGGTGACTTTAACAAGCGTCGTGGTCAGGTAGAAGGAATGGAAGAGAAAAACGGTGCTCGTGTTGTAAAAGCTAAGGTACCTTTGGCAGAAATGTTTGGTTACGTAACAGCTTTACGTACTATCTCTTCTGGTCGTGCTACTTCTTCAATGGAATTCTTAAAGTACGCTGATGTACCTAAGAACATTGCAATGGAAGTTGTAAAAGAAGCAAAAGGAAAAGTAGAATTATTATAAGAATTAGTGTTCTCCACTATGAGTCAGAAAATTAGAATAAAACTTAAATCTTACGATCACAACTTGGTTGACAAGTCAGCTGAGAAGATTGTAAAGACAGTAAAGAGCACAGGTGCGGTAGTAAGTGGTCCTATTCCACTTCCTACTCACAAGCGTATCTTCACTGTGTTGCGCTCCACATTTGTGAATAAGAAGTCACGTGAGCAATTTCAGTTATCATCTTACAAGCGTTTGATTGATATTTATAGCTCAACAGCTAAAACAATCGATGCTTTGATGAAGTTAGAATTGCCAAGTGGTGTAGAAGTAGAAATTAAAGTGTGATAATCTTAAATGTTTAAACAATGCCAGGACTAATTGGAAAGAAAATCGGAATGACATCCGTTTTCAGTGCCGATGGAAAAAATGTTCCATGCACTGTTATCGAAGCAGGCCCTTGCGTGGTTACCCAGGTTAAAACTGTGGAAACCGACGGTTACGAGGCTGTACAGTTGGCGTTTGACGAAAAAAGAGAAAAAAGCACCAATCAACCACAAGCTGGTCACTTCAAAAAGGCTAGCACTACGCCAAAGCGTAAAGTGGTTGAATTCGCTGAATTTGAGCAAGAGTTCAAATTAGGTGATACTTTAGGTGTTGATTTCTTCGAAGAAAACTCTTTTGTAGACATTACCGGAATTTCAAAAGGTAAAGGTTTCCAAGGGGTAGTTAAACGTCACGGGTTTGGAGGAGTAGGTCAGTCTACTCACGGACAGCATAATCGTTTGCGTGCTCCTGGATCTATTGGTGCAGCGTCATACCCTGCAAGAGTATTCAAGGGAATGCGCATGGCTGGTCGTACCGGTGGTGACAGAGTTAAGGTTGAAAACCTTAAAGTGATTAAAGTAATTCCTGAGAACAACCTTATTTTGGTTAAGGGATCTGTTCCGGGAGCAAAAGGCTCATATCTAATTATTGAAAAGTAATGGAACTGAACGTAGTAACTATAGAAGGAAAAGATACGGGACGTAAAGTAACGTTACCGGAAACTGTATTCGGAATTGAGCCCAGCGATCATGCCATTTACCTTGATGTAAAACAATACTTGGCTAATAATCGTCAAGGGACTCATAAGTCGAAAGAACGTGCTGAAATAGCAGGAAGTACCAAAAAGATTAAAAAACAAAAAGGTACTGGTACTGCACGTGCAGGTAGCATTAAGTCTCCTGTATTCGTTGGTGGAGGTCGTGTATTCGGTCCTCGTCCACGTAACTATAGCTTCAAGCTTAACAAGAAATTAAAGCAGTTGGCTCGTAAATCTGCGTTAGCTTACAAAGCTCAAAACCAATTGATCACTGTTTTGGAAGACTTCAATTTTGAAGCTCCAAAAACAAAAGATTACGCTGCATTGGTTGCTAATCTTGAGTTGAAAGGACAACGTTCATTGTTGGTATTGAAAGAAGCTAATGACAATATCTACCGCTCAGCCCGTAATATTCAACGTGCTGATGTAGCTACTATTGCTGACTTGAACACATACGACATCATGAAAGCTAAAAAATTGGTGTTGGTTGAGAGCTCAGTAGAAGAATTCGGTAAACTGTTTAATGTATAAGGAGGCTAGACATGAAAGTTATTATTAAACCGATTGTAACCGAAAAGATGACAGAAGTAAGCGAAAAGTTGAACCGCTACGGATTTGTTGTTGATAAGAAAGCTAACAAGCTTCAAATCAAAGACGCTGTAGAAGAGTTATACAACGTAAGCGTAACAGCTGTCAATACTATGGTATATGCGGGAAAAGAAAAGTCTCGTTATACTAAGAGCGGAGTTATTGTTGGTAGAACAAATTCCTTCAAAAAAGCTGTGGTAACATTAGCTGAAGGAGATCAGATAGATTTTTATAGCAATATCTAATAAAAATGGCAGTAAGAAAACTAAAGCCCACGACACCGGGGCAGAGACACAAAGTTATTGGTGCGTTTGATACGATTACCTCAAGCACACCAGAAAAGTCCTTGTTGAGGCCGTTGAAAAAATCCGGAGGTAGAAATAACTCTGGAAAAATGACCATCCGTAATATCGGTGGCGGTCACAAGAGGAGATACAGGGTAATCGACTTTAAAAGAGACAAAGACGGTGTTATTGCAACAGTAGAGTCAATTCAGTACGATCCTAACCGTAGTGCTCGTATTGCATTGCTTGCATACGCTGATGGAGAAAAAAGGTACATTCTTGCACCTAATGGGTTGCAGGTAGGGCAAGAGCTTGCTTCAGGAACAGGGGTTGCTCCTGAAATCGGAAATAGCTTGCCTTTAAGCGAGATTCCACTTGGATCCATTATTCACAACATCGAGTTGCGTCCGGGACAGGGAGGTATTATGGCACGTAGTGCTGGTACTTTTGCGCAATTAGCTGCTCGTGATGGTAAATATGCCGTTGTAAAATTACCTTCAGGTGAAACCAGAATGGTATTGGTAACTTGTCGTGCTACTTTAGGTGCGGTTGGTAACTCAGATCACGCATTGGAGCGTTCAGGTAAAGCTGGTCGCAGTCGTTGGTTGGGTCGCCGTCCACGCGTACGTGGTGTAGCAATGAACCCAGTTGATCACCCAATGGGTGGTGGTGAAGGACGTTCTTCAGGAGGACACCCAAGATCTCGTACAGGGGTATTGGCTAAGGGTTATAAAACTCGTCATCCTAAGAAAGCTTCAAGTCAATACATTATTGAAAGAAGGAAAAAATAACCGGTTAATTTATTGAATTATGAGCAGATCATTAAAAAAAGGCCCATTTATCGATTATAATCTGGAAAAGAAAGTTCTTGGACAGAACGAGTCAGGTAAGAAGTCAGTTATTAAAACTTGGGCCCGCGCTTCTATGATATCTCCGGATTTTGTAGGACACACTATTGCCGTTCACAATGGTAATAAGTTCATCCCGGTTTATGTTACTGAAAATATGGTAGGACACAAATTAGGCGAATTTGCCCCAACCCGCACATTCCGCGGTCATGGAGGTAATAAGAAAAGGTAATTGGCCTGCCAATATTAAATTCTTTAAACAGTAAAAAATGGGTGCAAGAAAAAGAATAAGAGCTGAAAAAATAAAGGAAGCTAAGAAGACCGATTACTTCGCAAAGCTTAACAACGTACCTACTTCACCTAGGAAAATGCGTCTTGTTGCTGACATGATCCGAGGTAAAGAGGTGAACCTTGCTCTGGATTTGTTGAAGTTCTCATCTAAAGAGGCTTCAGGAAGAGTAGAGAAACTGTTGCTTTCTGCTATTGCTAATTGGAAAGAGAAAAACGAAGGTGTTCGCATCGAAGACGCTAATCTTTACGTGAGTGAAATCGCTGTTGATAGTGGTCGTATTTTGAAACGTTTACGTCCGGCCCCACAAGGTCGTGCGCACCGTATCAGAAAACGTTCAAACCACGTAACGTTACGCGTTGCAAGCAAAGTAGTATCTAATGAAAATCAAGAAAACTAATAGCTAGATGGGACAAAAAGTTAATCCAATTAGTAACCGATTAGGAATCATCAAAGGATGGGATTCCAACTGGTATGGAGGAAACAACTACGGCGATAAGCTGTTAGAAGACTCCAAGATTAGGAAGTACCTCAATGCGCGTTTAGCTAAAGCTAGTATCTCTCGTATCGTTATTGAAAGGACTTTGAAATTGGTAACTATTACCGTTTTCACTGCACGTCCGGGTATCATTATCGGTAAAGGAGGACAGGAAGTTGACAAGCTAAAAGAGGAGCTTAAGAAAATTACCGACAAAGAAGTTCAAATCAACATCTTTGAGGTAAAACGACCAGAGTTGGATGCAATCATAGTAGCCAACAACATCGCTCGTCAGGTGGAAGGACGTATTGCATATCGTCGTGCCATTAAAATGGCTATCGCTTCTGCCATGCGTATGGGAGCTGAAGGTATCAAAGTTCAGATCTCAGGCCGATTAAACGGAGCTGAAATGGCCCGTGCGGAAATGTACAAAGAAGGACGTACTCCTTTGCATACATTACGCTCTGATATAGACTATGCTCAGGCTGAAGCCTTGACTAAAATGGGTCTTATCGGTATTAAGGTTTGGATCTGTAAAGGAGAAATTTATGGTAAGCCAGATTTGTCTCCAACCTTCAATACTAAAGAGAAGCCTTCTGGAAATCGTGGTAATGGAAACAGAGCTCCACGCAGAAGAAATAAGAAGTAATCATCCTTTCACTTTAATTGACAAGTAACGATGTTACAACCGAAAAAAGTTAAATTTAGAAGACAGCAGAAAGGCCGTATGAAAGGTGAAGCTCAGCGTGGTAGCGAGCTAGCTTTCGGATCTTTCGGAATTAAGTCTTTACAGAGTAAATGGATTACAGGTCGTCAGATTGAAGCAGCAAGGGTAGCGGTAACCCGTTACATGCAGCGTCAGGGACAGATCTGGATCAGAATATTCCCCGATAAACCTATTACTAAAAAACCAGCCGAAGTAAGGATGGGTAAAGGTAAAGGTAGTCCAGAGGGATTTGTGGCCCCTGTTACTCCAGGTCGTATTATTTTAGAATGCGAAGGAGTACCTTACGAAGTAGCAAAAGAAGCATTGCGTTTAGCTGCGCAAAAACTTCCAGTGACTACTAAATTTGTTGTTAGAAGGGATTATGTTGAATCTTCAAATGCTTAATGAGAGATGAAAGTAGACGAAATCAAAGAATTAAGTGTAAGCGAGATTAAAGAGCGTATTGAGAATGAAAGAGCAGCTTTACAGCAGCTTGAATTAAATCACGCTACTTCTCCATTGGATAATCCAATGAAGATTAGACATACCCGTAGAAATATTGCGCGTTTGATGACTGTTTTAGGTCAAAAACAACTAACTGAAAAATAATTAACAGATGGAAAGCAGAAATCTTAGAAAAGAGCGTATTGGTATCGTAGCCAGCAACGCTATGGATAAGTCCATCGTTGTGTCTGTTGAAATTCGCGAGAAGCATCCCATCTATGGTAAGTTTGTGAAAAAGACCAAGAAGTTTCACGCGCATGATGAGAACAACGAGTGTAACAGCGGAGATACTGTAAAAATTATGGAAACTCGTCCGTTGAGTAAGACAAAACGTTGGAGATTAGTTGAAATTCTAGAAAGAGCGAAGTAATCATGATACAACAAGAATCTAGACTTTCAGTTGCCGATAACAGTGGAGCCAAAGAAGTATTATGTATCCGTGTTCTTGGTGGAACAGGGAGACGTTATGCCGGAGTAGGCGACCGTATCGTAGTAACTGTAAAAAGCGCCATCCCTGGTGGTGACCTTAAGAAAGGTACCGTAACCAAGGCAGTTGTAGTGCGCACTAAGAAAGAAGTTAGACGTCAAGATGGTTCCTACATCCGCTTTGATGAAAACGCTTGCGTTTTACTAAATCAGGCCGGTGAAATGAGAGGAACACGTATTTTCGGTCCTGTAGCCCGTGAGCTTAGGGACGGATATATGAAAATCGTATCCTTGGCGCCTGAAGTACTATAATCATCAAAGAGATTTAGAACAATGGGTAAATTGCATATTAAAAAAGGCGACATCGTAATTGTTAATGCCGGTGTTAACAAAGGCCAGGAAGGAAAAGTACTTGAAGTGTTTCCTGACAAACAAAGGGCCATTGTTGAAGGTGTTAATATGGTGAGCAAACATACAAAGCCTAATGCTGAGAGTCCTCAAGGAGGTATAATTAAGAAAGAAGCCCCTATTCATATTTCAAACTTGAATGTGAAAGATCCTTCAACCGGTACAGCTACTCGTGTAGGCCGTAAGTTGAATGATAACGGTAAATTAGTTCGTTATTCTAAAAAATCAGGGGAGGAAATCAAGTAATGAGTTATACACCTAGTTTAAGCAATCAATATAAGGAGCAAATTGTACCAAATTTGATGAAACAATTTGGTTACAAATCAATCATGCAGGTTCCTAAGTTGGAGAAAATCGTTATCAATCAAGGTATCGGTGCTGCAACTTCAGATAAGAAAATGATTGAGAATGCCCTTAAGGAAATGACCACTATTACTGGTCAGAAAGCTATTCCTTGTCTTTCTAAGAAGGACGTCTCAAACTTTAAGTTGCGTAAAAAAATGCCTATCGGTGTAAGAGTAACTTTGCGTCGTGAGAACATGTATGAATTTTTGGAGCGCTTGATTCGCGTGGCTTTACCACGTATTCGTGACTTCAAAGGTATCAACAGTAAGTTGGACGGACGTGGAAATTATACCTTAGGTATTGAAGAACAAATCATTTTTCCTGAAATAAATATCGACAATGTGTCGAAAATATTGGGTATGAATATTACCTTTGTGACCTCGGGAAAAAACGATGAGGAAGCTTTTGCTCTTTTGAAAGAGTTTGGGCTACCATTTAAAAACGTAAAAAAGAACTAGTTATATGGCTAAGGAATCAATGAAAGCCCGTGAAGTAAAAAGGGCTAAGCTGGTTGCCAAATACGCTAATAAACGTGCCGAATTAAAGGCAGAGGGTGATTACGTGGGCTTGCAGAAGCTTCCACGTAACGCTTCTCCTGTTCGCATGCATAACCGTTGTAAATTAACGGGTCGTCCAAAAGGATACATGCGTCAGTTTGGTCTTTCACGTATTCAATTTCGTGAAATGGCTTCAGCTGGTTTAATCCCAGGCGTTAAAAAAGCAAGTTGGTAAGAGTTTTAAATATTGTCCCGCAGTGCGCGGGATCAATTTAATCTTTATATAATGACAGATCCAATAGCAGATTTCCTGACACGTATCAGGAATGCCATTATGGCGGGTCACAGGGTTGTTGAGGTTCCTGCCTCCAACCTTAAGAGAGAGATGACCAAAATTCTTTTCGAGAAAGGGTACATCTTGAATTACAAATTTATCGATGATGATAAGCAAGGTGTTGTGAAGATCGCGTTGAAATACGATCCTCAAACAAAAACTCCAGCCATCAAATCACTAAAAAGGGTTAGTACTCCTGGGTTGCGTTCTTATGCAGGATACCGTAGCCTACCACGTGTATTGAATGGTTTGGGTATTGCTATTGTGTCAACATCTAAAGGTGTAATGACAGATAAAGAAGCCCGAGTACAGAAAATCGGAGGTGAAGTATTGTGTTACGTTTATTAAAAAGAAGAAATTATGTCAAGAATTGGAAAAGCACCGATTAGCATACCTTCAGGAGTGAACGTAACAGTTAAAGACAATGCTGTAACTGTAAAAGGCCCAAAAGGAGAACTAATACAGTCTGTTCACCCTGAGTTGGAAGTGAAAGTTGAGGACGGTACATTAACTGTAGAGCGTCCTAACGATGAAAAGGAAATACGTTCAATGCACGGTTTATACCGTTCGTTGATTAACAACATGGTTGTTGGTGTTTCTGAAGGATACAAAAAAGAACTTGAATTAGTTGGTGTAGGTTACCGTGCAACTAACCAAGGTCAATTATTAGAATTGTCTTTAGGTTATTCTCACCCTATCCATCTAATGTTACCTTCTGAAATTAAAGTAGAAGCGGTTACTGACAGAAAGAGCAATCCTATTATTACTCTTGAATCTGCAGATAAGCAATTGCTTGGTCAAGTATGTGCGAAAATACGGTCATTGCGTAAGCCAGAGCCTTATAAAGGTAAAGGTGTACGTTTCAAAGGCGAGGTTGTTCGTCGTAAGGCTGGTAAATCTGCAAAAGTTTAATGTAATTTAAATTAGGAGTTATGGCTGTTTCGAAAATAGAAAGAAGACGAAAAATTAAAGTGCGTGTTCGCAGCAAGATTAGCGGAACCGCAGAACGTCCCCGTATGACTGTATTCAGAAGTAACAAGCAGATTTCTGTACAATTAATTGATGATGTGGCTGGTAAAACATTGGCAGCTTCTTCATCTTTGGTTAAAGATATCGCTGAACAAAGCGGAAGTAAGTCAGATAAAGCTGCATTAGTAGGTAAAAGTATTGCTGAAGTTGCTGCTAAAGCTGGAATCACTTCTGTTGTATTCGACAGAAACGGGTACTTATATCATGGTAGAGTTAAACAATTAGCTGATGCAGCTCGCGAAGCTGGGCTTAAATTCTAACAAACTATGGCTGGAAATAACAAAAGAGTAAGAAACAATAACGATCTTGAATTAAAAGATCGTTTGGTTGCTATCAACAGGGTAACTAAAGTAACCAAGGGTGGTAGAACCTTCAGTTTTTCTGCCATTGTTGTGGTTGGAAATGAGAACGGTGTGATCGGATGGGGGCTTGGTAAAGCCGGTGAGGTTACAACTGCTATCGCTAAAGGTGTTGAAGCTGCTAAGAAAAATCTAGTGAAGGTGCCAGTTATCAAAGGTACTATTCCTCATGAGCAATATGCACGTTATGGTGGTGCTAGCGTATTTATGAAGCCTGCTTCACACGGTACCGGAGTAAAAGCCGGTGGTGCGATGCGTGCCGTATTAGAGAGTGTTGGTGTAACTGACGTATTGGCGAAATCAAAAGGTTCGTCAAACCCTCATAACCTTGTAAAAGCTACTATTACCGCATTAACTGAATTGCGTGATGCAAGCGAAGTAGCTCAGGTAAGAGGAGTGTCATTGGATAAAGTATTTAACGGATAAAAAGGAGAAAAATGGCTAAGATAAAAGTAACTCAGGTTAAGAGTAAGATCGGGGCCACTGCCAGACAAAAAAATACTTTGGCAGCCCTTGGGTTGAGAAAACTTCAACAAACCGTTGAACACGAAGCAACACCTCAAATTGAGGGTATGGTTCAAAAAGTGCTGCACTTAGTGTCAGTAGAAAGATAATTTGGTCAAACGAATTAGATAAATTAATATGAATTTAAATAACTTAAGACCTGCAAAAGGCTCAGTAAAAGCTTCAAAGCGAATTGGTCGCGGTCAAGGTTCCGGACGCGGTGGAACATCCACACGTGGACATAAAGGAGCTAAATCTCGATCAGGTTACTCTCGTAAGTTCGGTTTTGAAGGTGGACAGATGCCATTGCAGAGAAGGGTTCCTAAATTCGGGTTCAAAAACATTAACCGCGTTGAGTACAAAGCTCTTAATATTGAGGTTTTACAAGCGTTGGCTGAAAAAAGCAGCCTAACTGTTATTGAACCAGAAACATTGAGGGAAGCTGGTCTGATTAGCAAGAACGATTTAGTAAAGATTTTAGGAAATGGTGAGTTGAATGCCAAATTGGAAGTTAAAGCTCATGCATTCTCAAAGTCAGCTGTCGAAGCTATCGAAGCTGCTCAAGGAACCGTAGTAAAATTGTAATTGAATGAAACTATTCGAAACCATCCGCAACATCTGGAAAATTGAGGAGTTAAAATCCCGAATCCTGACAACATTAGTGTATTTATTAATTTACCGTTTGGGTTCCTTTGTGGTTCTTCCAGGGATTGATCCTACTGAATTATCCGCTCTAAAAGATCAAACTAGAGACGGAGTACTTGGACTTCTTGATATGTTTTCTGGAGGTGCATTTTCTAATGCTTCTATTTTTGCATTAGGAATTATGCCTTACATCTCTGCTTCAATCGTAATTCAATTAATGGGTATAGCAGTACCTTATTTTCAACGTTTGCAACGCGAAGGCGAAAGTGGACGAAGAAAAATTAATCAGATTACACGATACCTTACTGTTGTGATTTTGCTTGTTCAAGGTCCTGGTTTTATTGCCAACCTTAGAGCTCAATCTGCCAGTGCCATAGTAGAGGATGGATTCGGATTCTTTGCAACCAGTATTATTATCTTGACTGCAGGAACAATGTTCGTAATGTGGTTAGGAGAACGTATTACTGATAAAGGAATTGGAAACGGTATTTCATTGATCATTATGATCGGTATTATTGCCCGTCTTCCTCAAAACCTGATTGCAGAATTCGTATCACGTTTAGAAGCTTCAAGCGGTAGCGGTGGTTTGGTGATGTTGCTAATAGAATTTGTTGTATTGTTCTTTATTTTTGCCGGAACAATTTTATTGGTGCAGGGTACTCGTCGTATCCCTGTTCAGTATGCCAAAAGAATTGTTGGTAATAAGCAATATGGCGGAGTTCGTCAATATATTCCGTTAAAGGTAAATGCAGCTGGTGTGATGCCTATCATTTTTGCTCAGGCTATCATGTTTATTCCGGTAACTTTTGCAGGTTTCGTTGATAGCGAAACAGCAACCGGATTTGCAGCTATTTTTGCCAACTTTACCGGATTTTGGTATAACTTAATTTTTGCATTAATGATTATTGCTTTCACCTATTTCTACACTGCAATAACTATTAATCCTACGCAAATGGCAGAAGATATGAAACGCAATGGTGGATTTATCCCTGGTATTAAGCCTGGCAGAAAAACCGTTGAGTTCCTGGATTCAGTAATGTCTAAAATTACGCTTCCTGGTTCAGTATTACTTGCTATTGTAGCTAT
Source organism: Carboxylicivirga caseinilyticus (assembly GCF_050589785.1). Lineage (NCBI taxonomy): Bacteria > Pseudomonadati > Bacteroidota > Bacteroidia > Marinilabiliales > Marinilabiliaceae > Carboxylicivirga > Carboxylicivirga caseinilyticus. The sequence goes on from NZ_JBNGOX010000053.1 coordinate 28,593, forward strand.
CTTACCTGCTTTTGCAATGATGGCAGGAGTTGATCAGGGATTTGCTCATTTTTATGGAGGTACATCACTACTAATTCTGGTTGGTGTAGTTCTTGATACTTTGCAGCAGATCGAAAGTCATTTGTTGATGAGACATTATGACGGATTGACTAAGACGGGTAGGATTATGGGTAGAAGTTCTGGTGGAGCTGCCATTTATTAATGCAGAATTACGATCATTGAAATGATTTATTTAAAGACTGACGAAGAAATAGAGTTAATGCGTGAAAGCAACATGATTGTTGCTAAAACGCTTGGTGAGATAGCGAAAGTAATCAAGCCAGGAGTTTCTACGTTAGAACTAGATAAAATAGCGGAGACCTTCATTAGGGATAATGGAGGTACTCCTGCCTTTTTAAATTACCAGGGATTTCCTAATACGCTTTGTACCTCGGTTAACGATCAGGTTGTACACGGAATTCCTAACAACAAACCTTTAAAGGAAGGTGATGTTGTTTCGGTTGATTGTGGAGCCCTTAAAAACGGTTTCTTTGGTGATTCAGCTTATACTTTTATGGTTGGTAATGTTGCCCCTGAAGTAAAAGCACTTTTAGAAGCAACTAAAGCATCGTTATATAAAGGTATTGAACAGGCTATAGAGAATAACCGCTTGGGTGATGTTGGATATGCTATCCAGAAATATACCGAAGATTTAGGCTATTCTGTAGTTCGTGAAATGGTTGGCCATGGTATTGGTCAGAATTTGCACGAAGCACCTGAAGTTCCCAATTATGGCCGAAAAGGTAATGGAACCAAATTAAAAGCAGGTATGGTGATTGCCATCGAACCAATGATCAATATGGGCAAGCGTCAAATTGTTCAGGAAAACGATGGATGGACCATCAGAACTGCCGATAAAAAGGTATCTGCTCATTATGAACATACTGTAGCAATAAGAAAAGGTGAAGCTGATATACTTTCTAGTTTTAAATTTGTAGAAGAAGTATTAACTTTGCGGTCTGAAAAATAAAAAGTTATATAATTATGGCGAAACAAGCGTCGATAGAACAAGACGGTACAATCATTGAAGCCTTATCCAATGCCATGTTTAGAGTGGAATTGGAGAACGGACATATCATTACTGCACATATCTCAGGTAAAATGCGTATGCATTACATTAAGATCTTACCAGGAGATAAAGTAAAAGTAGAGATGTCTCCGTATGATTTGACAAAAGGAAGAATATCCTATAGATATAAATAGTAAACTGACTGATCATGAAGGTTAGAGCATCTGTAAAAAAGAGAAGTGCCGATTGCAAAATCGTAAAACGCAAAGGGCGCTTATACGTGATTAATAAAAAGAATCCAAAGTTTAAACAACGTCAAGGATAATATTATGGCAAGGATTGCTGGAGTTGATATACCCTCTAATAAAAGAGGTGAAGTAGCTTTGACTTACATCTACGGAATTGGACGTAGCAGAGCTAATGAAATTCTTAGTACCGTTGGTGTTGACCGCGATTTAAAAGTATCTGAGTGGACTGACGAACAAGTGAAAGCTATTCGTGAGACGATCGGTAGCTCTTTTAAAATCGAAGGTGAATTACGTTCTGAGATACAATTGAACATCAAACGATTGATGGACATCGGTTGTTACCGCGGTATTCGTCACCGTATTGGTTTACCATTACGTGGACAGTGTACTAAAAACAACGCTCGTACTCGAAAAGGTAAGAAGAAGACTGTTGCAAATAAAAAGAAAGCCACTAAATAATAAGTAAGATATGGCAAAAAAGTCAGGATCTCAGAAAAAGAGAGTCGTAAAAGTGGAAGCGCAGGGACAGGCTCATATCCATTCATCTTTCAACAACATTATTATTTCGCTGACTAATACCAACGGTCAGGTGATCTCGTGGTCAAGTGCTGGTAAAATGGGTTTCAAAGGTTCTAAAAAGAACACCCCATATGCTGCACAAATGGCAGCTACTGATTGTTCAAAAGTAGCTTTCGACTTGGGATTGAGAAAAGTTAAGGTGTATGTGAAAGGTCCAGGAAATGGTCGTGAATCTGCAATGCGTTCAATTCATGCTGCAGGTATCGAAGTAACAGAAATCGTTGATGTTACTCCATTACCACATAATGGTTGTCGTCCACCGAAACGTAGAAGAGTTTAATTTCTCACTAGTTATTAACCATAGGTTTTTGGCGGAGAATTTTGAATAAGAATTGGTTATATGATTATTACATCCTCTCTATAATCAGCGGCTGCCATATTCAATATTTAAAGTCAAAAATTTGTAAGTCAAAAATTTAGAAGAATGGCTAGATATATTGGTCCAAAAACAAGAATCGCTCGTAAGTTTGGTGAAGCGATTTATGGTCCGGATAAAAATTTCGAAAGAAGAAATTTTCCTCCTGGACAACACGGAGCAAACCGTCGTAGAAAAACAAGTGAATACGGTTTGCAGTTAAAAGAAAAGCAAAAAGCTAAGTATACTTATGGAGTTTTGGAAAAGCAATTCCGTAATTTATATAAAAAAGCTTCACGCAGTAAAGGTGTTACTGGTGAGGTGTTACTTGGTCTTTTAGAATCGCGTTTGGATAATGTTGTATTCCGTATGGGTATTGCACCTACACGTGCAGCAGCGCGACAACTAGTATCTCATCGTCACATTGTAGTGGATGGTGGTGTTGTTAACATTCCTTCATATCAGGTTAAACCTGATCAAATTGTTGGAATCCGCGAAAAGTCAAAATCTTTGGAAGTAATTTCTGATTCATTGGCTAATTCTGGAGCGCATAAATTTTCTTGGATTGAATGGGATAGCAACTCATTATCAGGTAAATTCTTAACTGTACCTGATAGAAGCGATATTCCAGAAAATATTAAAGAACAACTGATAGTTGAATTGTATTCTAAATAATTAATTCTTATGGCAATATTAGCATTCCAAAAACCAGACAAAGTAATCATGCTGGAAGCCGACGATAAATTCGGCAAATTTGAATTTCGTCCGCTCGAGCCAGGATATGGTATTACCGTTGGAAACGCCTTAAGAAGAATTTTGTTGAACTCTTTAGAGGGATACGCAATTACTACTGTCAAGATCGAAGGTGTAGATCATGAATTCTCTAGTATTCCTGGTGTAATTAATGATGTTACCGAAATCGTTCTTAACCTTAAACAGGTACGCTTCAAGAGCCTGGTAGAAGAAACTGATCAGGAAACTGTAAATGTTTCTATATCCGGTAAAGAAGAATTTACTGCAGGGGATTTAAATCAGTTTATGACAAACTTTGAGGTGTTAAACCCAGAGCTTGTAATTGCTAAAATGAATCCGGAAGTAAATCTGCAAATGACATTAACCATTAATAAAGGACGTGGTTATGTTGTTTCAGACGAAAACAAACCAGTTGAGGCAGAATTTGGTGTAATTGCTATTGATTCAATTTACACTCCTATTCGTAACGTTAAATATGCGATTGAAAACTATCGTGTAGAACAAAAAACAGACTACGAAAAGTTAGTGATTGATATTGAGTCAGATGGTTCAATCCATCCAAAAGATGCCTTGAAGGAAGCAGCTAAAATTCTTATTTATCACTTCATGCTATTCTCAGATGAAAAGATCACTCTTGACTCAGATGAGAAATTTGGTAATGAAGAATTCGATGAAGAAGTATTACACATGCGTCAACTTCTGAAGACCAAACTTGTGGATATGGATCTTTCGGTACGTGCCTTGAATTGTTTAAAGGCTGCCGACGTAGAAACATTAGGCGAGTTAGTTACATTTAATCGTAACGACCTGCTTAAATTCCGTAATTTTGGTAAGAAGTCTCTTACAGAACTAGATGATCTGTTACTTAACATGGGACTGACTTTCGGAATGGATACCGCAAAGTATAAATTAGACAAGGAATAATCGCGATGAGACATAGAAAGAAATTTAATCATTTAGGTCGTACGAGCGCACATCGTAAAGCAATGTTAGCAAATATGGCTTCGTCTTTGATCCTTCACAAAAGAATCAAAACGACTGTAGCTAAAGCTAAGGCATTGCGTATTTATGTTGAGCCTCTTATTACAAAGACCAAAGGTTTGAGCACTATTGAGGAAAAAACTCATGCTCAACGTACAGTATTTGCTATCTTGAAAGATAAATACGCAGTAAAAGAATTGTTTACTGAAGTTGCTGGAAAAGTAGCAGATCGCCCGGGAGGTTATACTCGTATTTTAAAGTTAGGTAACCGTTTAGGTGATAATGCAGAAATGTGTTACATAGAGTTGGTTGACTTCAACGAAAATATGTTAGAGACTAAGAAAGCCTCAGCAAAAGGTAAGAGAACAAGACGTGGACGTAGTAAAGCTACAGCTACTGCTGTAACTGAAGCTCCTGCTCAGGAAACTGCTTCATCTGAACAAGCTTCAGAATCTACTGATGCCGAAACAAAAGAATAACATTTTTTAAAGAAAGGAAAGACGTTTTGTTTTTCCTTTTTTTCTTTGTTTGGTGTAAATTTGGGGATAATTGTCAGGATGGACTATTATCCTTTTTTTTTAGAATTTTTCTATCAATACATAAATTGAATTAATTATGGGACAAATTACTAACATTCACGCCCGCGAAATCCTTGATTCACGTGGTAATCCAACAGTTGAAGTAGAAGTAACTGTTGAAAATGAAGTTATTGGTCGTGCTGCTGTACCATCAGGAGCTTCTACCGGTGAGCATGAAGCTCTTGAAATGCGTGACGGAGATAAAGGTCGTTACCTGGGTAAAGGTGTGTTGAATGCAGTAAAAAATGTTAACGAGGTAATTGCTCCAGAGCTTGAAGGAATGAGCGTATTTGAGCAAGTGAAAATCGATAACAAAATGTTGGAAATGGATGGCACTAAAACAAAAAGCAAATTAGGTGCAAATGCTATCCTGGGTGTTTCTTTGGCTTGTGCTCGTGCTGCTGCTGAGTATCTTGGAATGCCATTATACCGTTACATCGGTGGAACAAATGCTGTAACTCTACCTGTTCCAATGATGAACATCATCAACGGTGGTTCTCACTCTGATGCTACTATCGCTTTCCAGGAATTTATGATCCGCCCTGTTGGAGCTACTTCATTCCGTGAAGGATTGCGTATGGGTGCTGAAGTATTCCACGCTTTAGCTAAAGTGTTGAAAAGTAAAGGTCTTTCTACTGCTGTTGGTGACGAAGGTGGTTTCGCTCCTATGTTAGGTGGTACTGAAGAAGCTATTGATTCAATCTTAACAGCTATCACTAACGCTGGTTATAAACCAGGACGTAAAGAAGATGGTGGTGATGTTTCAATCGCTATGGACTGTGCTTCATCTGAGTTCTACAAAGAAGGAGTATATGATTACAGCATTTTCGAACCAAACGGAGCTAAACGTACATCTGCAGAACAAGCTGCTTACCTTGCTGATTTGGTTGCTAAATACCCAATCGATTCTATCGAGGATGGTATGGATGAAAATGACTGGGACGGATGGGTTGCTTTGAATGCAGCTATCGGTGATAAGTGTCAGTTGGTTGGTGACGATTTATTTGTTACTAACGTTGATTACTTGAAAAAAGGTATCGAGTTAGGAGCTGCTAACTCAATCCTTATTAAGGTAAACCAAATTGGTACTTTAACCGAAACATTAAACGCTATTGAAATGGCTCACCGCGCTGGATTTACTTCAGTTACTTCTCACCGTTCAGGTGAAACTGAAGATTCTACTATCGCTGACATTGCTGTTGCTACAAATAGTGGACAAATCAAAACTGGTTCATTAAGTCGTTCTGACCGTATGGCAAAATATAACCAATTGCTTCGCATTGAAGAAGAATTAGGTGATACTGCAATTTACGGATACGCGAAAGTTCAAAAGAAATAATTGAAACTGAGATATAGTGAAGAGGCTGTCTGTTTTCAGACAGCCTCTTTTTTTTATCAATATTTCTTGTAATAATTGTTAATGCAACCATTATCTATGAACTAAAAAGATTTAATATGATGCATTTGTGTTGAATGTCACAATAAACTAATTAAAAAAAGTGTATCTTATTGCAACTATACGTAATATGCCCTTAAACAAAAGAGTTTCAATAAGTGTTTTATGTGTACCTTTAGTAAACCTCACTATAGGATAACCCTTTTTTTTTAACAACTCAGCTATATAAAATGGATCATATTAAACAAAAAATCATTGAAATAGGCCGCCCAAAAGCAGAAACCGTAAAGAAGCTTACCAAAGAATATGGCGATAAAGTAATTCAGGAAGTTACTGTCGGTCAGGTTTTGACCGGAATGAAAGGAGTCGTTTCTTTATTAACCTGTACATCAAAGCTAGATCCTGAAGAAGGGATCAGATTTAGGGGCTATACAATACCTCAGTTGCAGGAATTGTTACCCAAGATGCATCAGGATGGAGAACCTCTGCCTGAAGGATTATTCTACCTTATGTTGACAGGTGAATTGCCAACTAAGGATGATGTTAACTTTATTAGTAATCAATGGGCACAGCGAGCTATGGGAATTCCGCCGCATGTGTTCGATGTGATTAATGCTTTGCCAAAGGATGCGCATCCAATGATTCAGTTTAATACTGCAATCCTCGCTATGTCTACTGAGTCTCAATTTCGTAAGGCATATCTGGCCGGGATGGATAAAAAAGATTATTGGGATCCTACTTACGAAGGAGTAATGGATCTAATAGCTCGACTGCCTGTTATTGCGTCTTATATTTATCGTAGGGTATTTCATAATGAGAATTACATCGAAATGGACCCAAGCCTTGATTGGGCAGGTAATTTAGCTCATATGATGGGGTACGAGGATGTGGAGGTTAAGAGATTAATGCGATTGTATATGTTGATTCATGCAGATCATGAAGGAGGCAATGTTTCGGCACATGCAACTCATTTGGTCGGTTCTGCATTGTCGAATCCTTATTATAGTTTCTCTGCCGGAATGAACGGATTGGCTGGTCCATTGCATGGTATGGCTAATCAGAATGTGATGCATTGGATAAATAAAATGCTGCGGGATATCGGAGATGAGAATCCAAGTGAAGAACAGATCAGGCAGTATGCTGAAACAACCTTAAGTCAGGGACAGGTTATACCTGGTTATGGACACGCTGTACTTCGTAAAACAGATCCACGTTTTACTGTTCAGTTAGAATTTGCTAAAAAGTATATACCTGATGCACCTTTGATTCAGTTGGTGGAGAAGATTTATAACGTTGTACCTGAAATATTATCTTCAACCGGTAAGGTTAAGAATCCATGGCCAAACGTTGATGCTATAAGTGGTTCCTTGCTTTCATCCTACGGAATAACTGAGTATCCAATTTATACTGTTTTATTCGGTGTTTCAAGAGCTTTAGGGGTGTTGACTCAATTAATATGGGACAGATTATATGGTCTGCCTATTGAAAGGCCAAAATCGCAGAATCTTGCATGGTATATGAGTAAGGTTAATTATCAGGAATAATCCATTATTGTTATAAAAACTTTAAAAGAGGTGCTTAAAACACCTCTTTTTTTGTTAGTATTTATTAAATTTAACTTAGTTGGCGTAACCATTCATTAAGTATGGGCATATACATTATCTGATTTTTGGATTATAATCATTTACATCATTTGTTTTTTACTATTTTTACCTGATAGGGAATGGGAAGACAAACTATTGATATGTTGCTGAATTTGAAAAGTTTGATTTTTAGACTGTTGTGGGTGCTGCTATTAAGTAGTAGTGTGAATGGTTTGTTGTGCGCTGAAAACTGGAGTGTTAAACACTATTGTATATCCGAAGGTTTATCTAATAGCGATGTAACATCAATCTTTCAGGATAGTTACGGTTTCATATGGGTGGGTACTTCAGATGGCCTTAACAGGTATGATGGATATAAATTTGATGTATACCGTCATAATCCAATAGATAGTGCTTCCATTATTGGTAATAGTATTCAAAGTATTATCGAAACTAAAAATGGTGATATCTGGATAGGTACTAAAAATAGTGGTATTGCTATATGGAAGAGAAAAGATGGTTCATTTACCAACCTCGGAATAGATTCAGAACCCTTTAAGACACTAAAAGAATGCGGAATTTATGGCATGCTCGCTGATGAAGATAAAGTTTGGGTTAAAACCCGTAATTATATTTTTCAAATTGACCAAACGTTAGAAAGATTCGAAAGTTATGGTCATTATTCTTCCGTGTTTAAATCAGGTACCGGAATAGCCTACCCGATAACTTTTCACAACAATAAATTATGGGTAGGTTCCAAGGACGGAATTCATCAGTTTGAGGTATCGAAAAAAACCTTTAACAGGGTTACTTTGGGGCGAGAAAATCAGGATGCTGAAATAAGTGATTTAGTTGAACTAAACGATAGTTGTTTGCTACTGTCAACATTATCAGACATCACACTTTTTAATACAAAAAATAACACCATTCAAAAGGTTTATTCCAACTCTTTATGGAACAATGGACGCGAGATAAATTGTTTAAAAAGTGAATTTGACGGATGTTGGGTTGGAACTTCTGCCGGTCTAATGCATTCAATGGCTCCCAATCAAAGTTTTAAAGATATTTCATTGACGTATGATGGTCAGGAAGAAATAAAAAATATCAGTGCCATCATGATTGATAAGAGTGGATTAATGTGGTTAGGGACTCAAACAGATGGATTATTTAAAGTCGATCGTAAACCACCAAAATTCACCTCAATTACCAAAAATACTTCTGATTATCCATTGGGCAGTTATAACTTCAAATCGGTTTTTGTTGACCTCAATGATGATCTATGGTTAGGAACTCAAAGTAAAGGTATTTACTGCATAGAAAGGAAGAAGAACAGTTTTAAACATTATCCTATTGCACCAATATACAGTAACGAAAATGATCCTGCTGTTCTTTCTATATTAAAAGATAAAGACGGAACTTTTTGGTTTGGAACCAATAAAGGAATATATGTTCTTTATCCTGGAAAATCAACGTTAACAGAGTTTGATTATACCGAAAGTAGTGAATTTCGTAATCTCCTCACATCTAATCAAATAAACGACATTATTCAAGATCGTCTTGGAAATATGTGGTTTGCTACACAGTTTGGGCTTTATCGTTTTAATGGTAAGAAACTTACGAGTTATTTTGCCGACGAAGATAACGAAGCCAGTTTGTGTAATGATGAGATCAATGCTTTGTTTGAAGATGATGAAGGCTGGATTTGGATTGGTACCGATGATGGTGTTAATATTTTTGATGTGGCTGAGGAAAAGTTTAGCAGGATACAGAATACCATTGGAGAAGATCTTGTGATAAGCCATAATATTATTTTATCGTTTGCTCAGGATGCTGAAAAAAGAGTTATTATCGGAACACAGTCGGGTCTTTCATACTATGATAAAAAAACAAGAACATCAGGTTTTTGGGCCGATAATAATGAGTTGACCACCAGTAAGGTTTACTCCTTGGAAGTAGATGGCTACAACAGAATCTGGATGAGTTCAGGTAATGGTGTTTCATACCTTATTACAGATCAGACCTTTTTTAGATTTAATGCAAAGGATGGTGTGCCAAATGTGACTTTCAACAATGGTGCTTCATTTAATAATGCCAATAAAGAGTTGTTGTTTGCAGGCGATAAAGGATTAACCATTATTAAACCAGACTCGATTCGATTGAATCTCATTCGACCAGAAGTTGTTATAACCAATGTTCAATTAAGGCAAAAAGGTAAATTAATCGAAAATTATCAAGGTAACATCACAGATATTTCTTTTAAGTACAGTCGAAATTCACTATTGCATGTCGAATTTGCAGCAATGGAATTTACTAATCCACTCTATAACTCATACAAGGTATTTCTTGAAGGATATGATGATAACTGGAGAAGTATTTCAAATGATAACTATGTTGATTTTTCGAACCTGTCACCGGGAGAATATACGTTAAAGATAACAGGTGCGAATAGTGACTCAGTGCGGAATAATACGCCAACAGAATTAAAGATTACCATTAATCCTCCTTTATGGATGTCGAATTATGCCTATATCTTTTACTTTATATTTGGCTTTTTTATTATTCAAACCTTCATTAATTATCGTGTCAGAAAATATAGGAAAGCTTATAAGGTTTTGAGGGATAGTGCTGAGGATAAATTGAAAATTGAAAAACAGAAAGAAGACCTTTCTAATATTCACCAGAGTCTGACAGATAGTATTAGTTATGCGAAAAGAATTCAGGAAGCAATGATTCCATCTGAAAAGATGGTGAAAAAGATCTTCCCTGAGTCGTTTGTTTATTATCGTCCAAAGGATATTGTAAGTGGCGATTTTTACTGGACGTTTGAGCGTAATGATAAAGTATTTGTAGCTGCTGTTGACTGTACCGGTCATGGTGTTCCAGGTGCATTTATGTCAATTATTGGTTTCGACCTAATTAAAAATATCATCGAAATACAGGGCATTGAATGTCCGGAGATGGTGCTTAATAAGTTGAACGATGAAGTTGTACATACCTTTAGTAATAATGGATACGATGGAAATCTGAAACGTGATGTGAATGATGGAATGGATTTAGCCTTAGTGGTGTATGATAAAAAACGTCAGGAAATTGAGTTTGCAGGAGCCATGAATCCTATATATATCATTAAAGATAATGAAATAGAGGTTCATAAAGGCGATAGGTATCCTATTGGATTTAAGACTGATAGCCCAGAGTTATTCAAGAAGAAGGTAATTTCTGTATCGAAAGATGATATTATATATTTGTTCTCAGATGGTTATGCTGATCAATTTGGTGGACCAGAGGGTAAGAAGTTTAAATATCGTCGTTTCCGTCATTTATTATTGAATATCCATAAGTTACCGATTGAAGATCAGAAGGCTATTCTTCATCAAAAGATGGAAGAATGGATGGGTAGTGAGCATGAACAGGTTGATGATATGCTACTTATTGGATTGAAGTTTTAAACGAAAATATTGTATTGAAAATAAGAAGAGGGTGTCCAAAAACTAAACATCAAAACAACGTCCTGTTTTGTGCGAAAGACACCCATTTTCAGAACATGGAGTTAACAAGGTCATAAATTTGTTGCTGGATATTGTTGTTTCTTAAACGGACTGTA
>NZ_JBNGOX010000054.1:0-36110 GCF_050589785.1 Carboxylicivirga caseinilyticus
AATATATTATTATGAAAAACAAAGAGGCTAATCGGTAAAGATTAACCTCATATATTTTCCTTTTTAAGTATTACTTCTGAAATCGCCTTTTTATGTCTTATTTTTTTACTTATCCTCTAATTCTTTAAAATAAGCATCCATAAAGGTAAAATGAGATAACCAATACGAACATGTACTATCTGTTCCTTTAACAGGATTAACACCTCTCAATTCCAATGCCTTATAACATCCACCTTCACTCTGATCGTAAATCGATTTCTTTAGATTATTCTCTCCCAAATACCACAAGTGAGTTTTCGATAACTGATTAAGATATAGTGGTTCTCGTGTTATCTGATAAAGCTTAGAATAACAGGCAACCATCATAAAAGCCTCATCTGCCAGTTGCTCATTATCTCCTCTGATAAGTTTAACCTGTTCTTTAGTATACCCTTGAATGGCAGGATTAAATACCCCATCAGCAAACAACAGTTTTTCTATGAATCTGCATGTCCGTCTGGCAGCTGACAGATAACGATTATCACCGGTAACATTGTGAGCATAAGTTAATGCCAGCGGAATCAAACCGTACTTACCTTCTAATTTATCTTCGTACCATTGCCATTTAACACCTACTTCCTCAGGGATGAGTTTAAGAATATTATTGGCAAATCTTTTAACCGTTTCTATTAATTCACTATCCGGAAAACCACCTTCTAAAACATGTGATATTCCGATAATTACCGCAGCTTTTGCATGTATATCCGTAAATCCATTTTTTTGTGTAATCAATTTATTAAATAATGAATAGGCAATATCTCGGATATCATTTGTTTTACTTCGCTTAAATAAACTTCCCAAAGCCCAGATGGTTCTTGCTTCACCAAATTTACAAACACCTTGCTTTTTAGACTTGTCATAGTTTAAACCTTTACTCCAGGTTCCATCTTCATTTTCCATGTATTGGATAAATGATAAACACCTCTTCAGTATTTCCTCCTCCTTTTTTCCTTCAGCTGCCAATGTCAATACCTGAATAGCCATTGCATTCTCGCGCAATGAATAACCTTTCCCATAGTCTACAACACCACTTACACAATTAGATAACAACGCATTACCATCATACATCTTAAGTAAATGATCAGGCTTCCATTCCGGTAATAATTCAGGTAGAATAAGTCCTTTCTTTGTCTTAACAGCTTCCAGCATTTCATTGTCCACCGAATGACAAATCTTTAAAAACCGATGACCTATTTTGTCCCAGGTAAACTGCGAACCATATAAAGTTGTATTTTCACGATATGATTTTCTTTCATTTGAACTCCTCAGTGTATTAATCACCAATTGAGATAATTCAGAAGATGATTTGAAAGCAAAGAACTGTCCTCTATCATCTTCAAGAAGAGCTTTTGCATACCAGGTTGGAGTTGATAAAATAACACTTCCGGCTCCAACAGCCAGTGTTAATGAATCATCAAAAAGATTTTGCTCTTTTATATTAGGAGCAACAAATAAATCTGCTTTTTTCAGAACACCAAAAGCTTCGTAATCATTCAGTTTTCGCTCATCAAAAACAATTTTATCTAAAACACCTCTGGATTTTGCTAGCATTAAAAGGGATTTTCGATACTCTTCTCCTCTTAATTGTTTTTCAGAAGGATCTGTAATCCCCTGAATGAGATATATACAATCAGGATAATGATTTAATATGGAAGGTAATGCATTAATTACTGTTTCATAACCTGATTCGGGGTTTAAATAACCAGTTGAAACAATAATCTTCTTTTCATTTATTTTCAGATCATTAAAATATGAACTTGTTTCAAAATCAGCTTTTAAAGGTATACCATACTCTAAACGGAGTAACAAATCAGGATTTACTCTATAAAAGTGTTCCAGAAAATCGATTGCTAATTGACTTTTTGCCAACATTTTTATTGATCGTGCAGCCAAAGAAAGCACAACAGATCTTTCATTTACAGATGGATCATTACCAACAGAATGACAATAAGTTATCATAGGTTTATTCAAGCTATTGGCAAAGGCTAAAATATATCTGGATTCATACCCAAAATAGGCAAATTTATGATACTGCAACAAGCATATATCGGCCCAATTATTCACTTCTTCTGCCAAAGCAACAAAATGTTCATAAGTAGTTGCTTCACATCTGAAATCCTCACACTTGTTTTTATCTATTTCTTTAAGCTTAATTTCACATCCCCCCTGCATTCGTAATGCATCAGCGATTAAATATGTATGATTGGCAATAGCTTCATTAACCTCTCGTGAAGGACTTACAATAACTATTTTCATAAATTCGATTGTTAAATTCTTAATCAAGCAGTTTTGATTAGCTTAAGGATAAAAGTAAGGATTTTGACCTTAATAAAAACAAAAGAGCTGCGATAATGCAGCCCTTTTTACATAAATGATTAATTCTTTTATTTAAAGATGCTTTTAAATTTTTTAGTTAACTCTTCAACTTTCTTTTGCGCATCAGGATCTTCCAATAATTTCTTAACAGCCTTACCGGCTTCTTTTTCTAATTCTTTGCCAACTTCTTTCTGGGCTTTCTCAAGGTTGAGAGATAATTGAGGATCTTTTACAGTTCCTTTAACAATTACATCAACCATTAAATCATCACCTGAAGTCGGCAGATTCATTCCCATCAAACCAGCCATATTGGCTACTTCCTGGCGTGCAACAGGCATAGTAATTCGATAATCAATTGATTGATCAACACCCTGTTTCCCTTCAATTTCAATGATTTTACCATAAACCTTTGTTTTAAAAGGTTCAACAATCACATTTCCTTTATCGATGGTAAACTTAATATTGAAATCTTCAGCTTTCATAACTTTATATCGATCATCACGCACCAATGCTGCAATTCCATTTTGAATTTTTGAATCAGAAACCTGTACTCCATCCGATTTAATATTTCCTCCACCATCAATACTTGACATTATTGGCATGAAATCATTCGAAAGAAGACTATAATATTTAAAATTTGGAGACACTAATCCTGCTGCGTTTTTGGCAATCGGCATCATCGAATCAACAACACTGAAAGAATTGGCAGCTTTATTAATATCTATGTTTTTACCAGTGAAAGCAAAATCAACAAAAGGGCGATTCATATCCGCTGTATTATATTGGCCATCCATTGTCAGTTTACCACCCATCGTATTCATATCTAACCCATCCAAAACAACAGCACCATTCCTGACAGTAATTTTACCATCAATGTTGGTTACATCCAATTTGTCGTATTTCAAGTGCTTAATTTCGGAAGTCAACACTAAATCAAGATTTTTTGGAACTTCAATTATTTGAAGACTGATTGTATCTTCCGATTGTGTAGCCACTTCATCAGATGAATCATATAAAAATTCATTGGAATCAATAAGTAATGACTGATGACTTAATTTACCTTTCAATACACCTTCACTTAAAGCATATGACAAATAATTCTCCAATTTTCCTTTGAGTGAAAAATCACTATCTCCAATTTTTGATTCGAAAGCTTTCAGTTCCATGTATTCTGGAGTAAATTCCATTTCTGCATCACTAATTCCAATAATATATGGCAATTCATTATCGCTATAACTAAAACCTTTCATTTTTACAGTTCCATTGGACTGAATCTCGTCATATTTATCTTCATCAATTAAGGCAGTATTACCATCAAGCGAAACATGTGCTTCAATTAAACCCTTCAGCTCAACACTATCCAGCGGAACAGCATCTTCCAGTGAATTCAGATCAATCTTCCCATCAACCTTACCTTTAAATGTTAGATTACTTACCGGTGTTGTCACAAGTAATGAGGCATCAAAAGGATTTCCTCCCAGTTCGAAATGGAATTTCTCCAGTTCACTAATGGTATTATCTGCACCTCCCCCTTGATTATTAATTTTTAGTGCCACATTAATATCATCAATCGATTTTGGCAAATCAGGATATTGAATCATACCTTCTTTTACTGTCAGATCCAGATTAAATGCAGGCAGATGCTCTTCATCGATATAATCGCCCTTCACAATTCCAGTTAACAACAATTCTCCATCTGTTTTTAAATTCTCCAAATCCTTCATGTACACTTCCGGCACCAGGGCAAGCAATGATTTAAAGTCAGTATTTTTAGTTTTCATTGATAGATCAATGGCATATCTGTCATCCAGCACACCAACAGAACCATCTAACTGTAATGCCATTTTATTAACTCTCAAGTCATTTTCTTTCAAAGTAAACAGCATCTTCTCCAAATTGGCGTTAATAATAGCGTCCAATCCCATTTGAGTATTATTCAAATATTTGATACCATCATACTCAACTGAAACACCCGAGATTTCAGTATTAACCTTAATATTAGTAACGATGTCTGACATATCACCCGACATATTCATATTAAATCCACTGATTCTGCTTTTCAAAGCCATTGTGTTATCAACATATTCAATAGACGCATCTGTTACCTTAAAAGACTTGAGCAGAACTTTAAAACTTTCTTCCTGCGATTCAACAGACTCTTCATCAACTACATCTTCCGTAGTTTCTTTCATGATATTCCAGTTAGCCGTCGAATCAGCCAAAACAATTGCATTTAGCTTTATCTTGTCGAGTAACACTGAATTCACTTCAACATCTCCCGAAATAGCACTGATCAAGTCAACCTTCACTGAGAATTCATTAAAGGAAAGCAATGTATCCTTTTCAAAAGGTTCGTTTCCAACAATACTTAATCCATTTAAACCTATGTAAATATTCGGAAATCCTTTTATAAAAGATAAAGAGAAAGATTCGTAATCAACTCTGGCATTTACCTGTTTATTAATTTCCTCTTTTACCACACTTTCAATCTTTCCTTTAAATAAAAATGGAAGAATCAATAACAGAATAAAAACACCCAGTATAATTCCCAATAAAATCTTTAATACTTTATTCATATCCAGTACATAATTATTAATTGATGTTTGCAATAATTCAAATTTATAAAATCAAAACGTTTTACTGCTTCTTAATATTTTAAAAGAACTAAAAAGATGTACTACCGTTTACATTTTATATTTTTGTTTTTCGCGTTTCAAACATAAACATACTAAAACAATTGATTCATATGCAAGCTCAATTAGCCTTAATCTCACTGTTTACACTAGTACAAGTAACGCTTTCAGCTCAAATTAAAGCAGACTGGGAAGCCGGAGTACCTGAAGGATGCACTACCATTACGGTTGGTAAAAAAGCTACATTCGATGGTTCAGTAATGACTTCGCATACAGATGACAGTCACAGAACCCGATCATGGGTAAACATAGTTCCCGGTGAAAAACATGGAAGACGTGATAAAGTAACCATGTACAAACGCGAAAATGATGATTCGCGAAAAATGCCTGCCTATAAACATGTTGAAGTTGGTCACATACCTCAGGTAAAAGAGACTTATGGATATATCAACTCCGCCTATCCATGCATGAATACCAAACAGTTAGCTATTGGCGAATCTACTTTTGGAGGAAGAGAATGCCTGGTTTCGGAAAAAGGATTGATTGATTGTCAAAGACTGATACAATTAATGTTACAGCGATGTTCAACTGCACGTGAAGCAATTAAAATGACCGACGATCTGACTCAAAAATACGGATATAGCGATTATGGCGAATGCCTTACCATTGCAGATAAAAAAGAAGTTTGGCATCTGGAAATAGTTGGACCCGGAAAAGACAATGTAGGATCTATTTGGGTAGCTCAACGGGTACCCGACGATCATATTAGTGTTAATGCCAATGCTGCACGCATACAGGAGATTGACACAACCAATACCGACTACTATATGTATTCGAAAAACCTGTTTGATATGGCACGCGATAGTTCATGGTATTCTTCATCAGAACCATTCCGCTTTGCTGATGCTTATGCACCTGAGGGAAGAGAATCGAAAGCAGCAACCCGTCGTGAATGGAGAGTATTGAGTCTTGCTGCACCATCGTTACATCTTGACCCGGAAGCCAGAGATTATCCTTTTTCGGTTAAGCCTGATGACAAAATCACATTGGAAAAGATGGTTGATATGTTCAAGGATTATTACGAAGGAACACCATACGACATGGTTGGTCATATGAAAAAAGTGACGGAGGATGGAGATACCATTCCTCATCCTTATGCTAATCCTTTTATGCCTTACGATAAATACGATTTACATAATATAAACGGAGGATGGGGCAAATTAGGTGAAAGAACTATTGCTCGTTGGTACACCATGTATGGAACCATTACTCAAAGTCGTGATTGGCTGCCTGATGAAATTGGCGGAGTTGTTTGGTTTGCTCAGGATAATATTGCAACTTCTGTTTACATACCGATCTATTGTTGTGTTTCTGATTTACCAGAATCCTATAAAACCCCCGGTAGAAATGGATTCAACAGAAATTCAGCATGGTGGGCATTTAATCGATTGAGTACACTGGCTTCATTGAGATGGAACGATGCCCGACATGACGTAGATAAGGAGTTTATACCACTTCAGAAAGAAATATTTGAAAAACAGACTGAGACAGAACGAAACGCCATGAGTATGAATCCTAAACAAACCATTGCTTTTCTGACAAGATACACAAGTGAATGGGGAAATAAAGTAGTTAATAAAGCCTGGCAAACAGGTGATGATTTATGGACTAAATATGATGAGAAATTTTAATCGATAAGAGATTTATACTTAAACTGTGATTCTGTAATTTAACGGGATCACAGTTTTTTATTTAGGCAAGTATACTTTAAACTCGGTGCCTACCCCAATTTCGCTTTCCACTTTTATCTTACCACCATTTTTTTCAACAAGTTCACGCGATAAATTTAATCCAATACCGGTTCCTTTTTCCTGTGCTGTACCAGCTGTTGCCATAAACTCACCAATATCAAAAAGATTAGCCAATTTCTGGGGTTTAATGCCAATACCGGTATCTTTTATTGACAATATCTCATAACTACCATTACTAAAACAAGAGCAGATGACCTTCCCTTCCGAATCGGTAAACTTTATACCATTATGGACCAGATTGCGAATAACAAAACGCATCATTTCCATATCGGCTTCAATATAAATATCTGAATCCACCTCATTTATCAATTCTACACCTTTTTCATTAGCCTGTATAACAAAACTATCGAAAGCTTCTAAAACCAATGAAGACAATTGCATTTTTTGCTTCGACACAGTCATATGTCCTAATTGCGATTTTGCCCAGATCAGTAGATCATCTAAAAGCTTGTATAAATTTTCACTCGATGACAAAATTCGCTCGACATATTCCTTTATTTGGTCTTTGCTATATTGATCAATATTTTTTCTTAATAAGGTAGCAAAACCTAAAATGGCATTAAAAGGATTTTTAACATCATGAGCAATAATAGAAAATAACTTATCTTTCGTGTTATTCAGTTTCTTAAGGTTATCTTCTGTTTGCTTCACAGCTGTTATATCCATGGCTACAGACTGAAATTCAAAAATTTTGCCATTAGAATCAATTAACGCCCTATCGAGGCGGTGAAGCCATCTTATGGAACCATCTTTTAATACTACACGTAATTCAACCTCACTATATGGATTTTCAGGGGTTAAATTTTGAATACTACCCCAAACTTCATTACGTTCTTCTTCAGGAATCTGATTCAGAAAACTGGTTCCCACCAAATCACTGTGTTGTTCTTCAAAAAAGCTACAATATTGATAATTCACATATCGTAATATTCCGTTTTCATCATAACGACTGATTAAGGCCGGGGAGTCCTCAACAACTTTAAAATATCGCTCCTCACTGTCTTCTAAGGCTTTAATTGAAGACATGTAATGACTGACATCATAAAAGAAAATACAGATATTGTCTTTACCAAAGGGAAATGACCTGAATCGAAGATACTTACCTATTTCCTTTAAATGAGTTTCAAAAGAAAACTTTCGATTAAGCATAATACTTAAACGTTCAGGCGTAATAGCCTCTTCGGGCATAAACTCTTTAATGGTTAGTCCAACCAATCCTAATTTGTCTGTTATTCGTCCTGCAGAAGGATTTGCTTTTATAATTAACAAATCTTCGAGTTTATCTTCATCAACGTAAATAGGTTCAACAATAGCAATTCCAACAGGTGAGTTTGAGAATAATTCTTCCAGGAAATAATGATCCTTTTCGATCTGATCAGAAATGGCTCTTTGATTGGTAACATCCTCTTTAATTGCAAGAAATCCAGTAATTATGCCAAAATCATTTTTTACAGGATTTATTGTAGCCCTTTCCCAAATATATTTACCAGTTTTCGTTCTGTTACGAAAGATACCTTCCCAGTTTTCACCATTTTTAATGGTGTTCCACATCTCGGAGTAAAATTGATCGTCGTGGTATCCGGTATTAAAAAAACGTGAGTTTTGGCCCAATATTTCCTCTTCTGTATATCCATACCTCTTAACAAAGGCATCATTGACATACAAAATAGTTCCCCGATCATCAGTAAATACAATGATTCTCGCGGATTGATCCAAGGCTGCTCTCAACTCACCAGAAATCCCCATATACCTCTATCTCAAATTTAAATCCAAATACCTGTGAATTGCAACCATCATTACCCAAATGGTGTGCAAAACTCATATTACAAGTAATACAACATTAGCGAATTCCGGTGAAAGAGACAAATTTAAATGAATAAGTTTTAATTAATTGGATGTTATTTATTCTTAAAATAATACTACACTAAACTCATTTGGACTATAAAACCGATAACCTAACAAAACTCATACTCTGCCAAAGCAGAATTCTTATATTTGCCATTCAATGAACCAATATAAAACATTTTGAAGATGAAAAAACTCACAGCTCTTGCATCTGCATTTATGATAACATGGCTGAATTTTCTTCCGGTAGAAGCTTGTACCAATATTCTTATTACAAAAAATGCATCTGTAGATGGATCTACGATGATTTCATATGCAGCCGATTCTCATGATTTGTATGGTGAGCTATATTTTTGGCCAGCTGCAACATATGACGATGGAGCATTATTGGATGTTCATGAATGGGATACCGGCAAATACCTAGGACAAATTGCGCAAGCCAAACAAACATATTCGGTTATTGGCAATATGAATGAACATCAGGTTACCATCGGAGAAACTACCTTTGGTGGTCGTGAAGAATTACAGAACCCAGAAGGTCTGATTGATTATGGGAGCTTGATATATATTGCTCTACAACGATCAAGAACAGCTCGGGAAGCCATTAAAATAATGACAAGTTTGGTTGAAGAATATGGTTACTACAGCTCCGGGGAATCATTTTCAATTGCCGATGCCAATGAAGTATGGATTATGGAACTGATTGGTAAAGGGAAAGGTATTAAAGGCGCTAATTGGGTTGCAATACAAATACCTGATGGATATGTATCTGCTCACGCCAATCAGGCTAGAATAACAACTTTTGAATTTCAGAAAGAAAACAGATTTAATGATCCGGCAGCAAAAGTATTTCATTCAAAAGATGTATATGAATTTGCAAAAGAAAAAGGATACTTCGAAGGTAAAAAGAAAGATTTTAGTTTTTCAGATGCCTATGCCCCAATTGACTTTGGAGCCGTTCGTTTTTGTGAGGCACGTGTTTGGAGTGCATTTAACATTATGAATCCTGAAGAAATGGGAGATTACGTTGAATATGCTCAAGGTAATTCAACTAACCGTATGCCATTATTTATTAAACCTAATCGCAAAGTTTCGCACCGTGATGTGATGAATATTATGCGTGATCATTACGAAGACACTCCTTTGGATATGACTAAGGATGCTGGAGCAGGTCCTTATGGTATACCTTATCGTTTCCGCCCATTAACATGGAAAGTTGATGACGAAACATATTTCAACGAACGCGCCATAGCTACACAGCAAACAGGTTTTTCTTTTGTTGCTCAAATGAGAAACTGGCTGCCTTCGCATATTGGCGGTATTTTCTGGTTTGGTGTTGATGATGCTGCTTCTACCGTTTATATGCCAATGTACGCTGGCATGCTGAATGTTCCGCATTGCGTTTCTCAAGGTAATGGTGACTTACTTACATTCTCATGGGACGCTTCATTCTGGGTTTTTACCTGGGTAAGCAATCAGGCCTATAGTCGTTATAACTTCATGATTGAAGACATCAAAAAAGTTCAGAAAGAATTGGAAGATAACTTAACGGCGTATACTGTTGCAATTGATCAATCGGCAAAAGCATTGTATGACCAAAATCCTGATCTGGCAAGACAATTTTTAACTGATTTCTCTTGTAATCAGGCTGAGATTGTTACTGACAGATGGCGATCACTTGGTGAGTTTCTTTTAGTAAAATATAATGATGGAAACCTTCACGAAGAAGAAAACGGAGTATTTAAACGCAATGAGCATGGAAATCCGGCACATGCTAAATTCCCGGGATATTCTGAAGATTTCTATCGCTCGGTTGTTAAAGATGCAGGCGATAAATTAAAAATGCGAGAATTACCAAAAAGCAAATAATATAGAATATTACAAAATTGAAAATGGCCGATGTAAAAAAACACCGGCCATTTCTATTTGCTAACTCTCTAAAAAACTACATACAAACTTTTAGGATTTGATCATTATCGATTACAACAATATATATCCCCTTGTCAATCAGATTTAAATCCATTTCATAAACTCCGCCTGACTGTATAGTACTGACTTTCTGTCCAGCCATATTATATACATCCACCTTATTAAATGATATGGTTGATTCAATGTGCAGACTCGTACCTTTAACAATGCATTTCACATTATTAAATTCCGAAGAAACTTTTTGAATAGCTGTAGCATTACCCCAGATTAAATCAACAAACTCAGGATGGTCGACAAAAGGATTACGATTATGCTGATATGAATACACCGCATTATTTCTGCTTACTTCAAAATCATCGACTGGATCTTCTTTGTGCCATTTTAATAAGATAGTCTTAACACCATGTATTGGCTGCTTATCTGTAGTTGGTAAAATCAGTTCTGTCAGATCCAGATTTGGTTCACCATCATCTCCATTGTACCGAGTAGCCATGTAAAAAATGATACGGGCTACATCTCCTTTCATCGCATCCCGTGGTTCAAAAGTATAAGAGGACCCCACATAGCAACCTGTAAAACTGTTATTATACCAAACTTCTCCTCCATTCTCACCAAACGCCCTGTTGCTGCGAGTACTGTTTAATGAACTACTACAAGCCTTTAAATTATGACAGTCAGTTCCCGGACCTTTAGATGTACCAAAATCACCTCTGGACTTAGCCCATACATGTTCACGCGTCCATCCGTTTCCATTATTATATTCCTGAGCCGCATTAACACTCTCGCCTGAATAAATAAGAATTACATTCTCTCCATTATCAGGATCTTTATCTGCATCTTTTAATATATCCCATGCATCTGTAGAACTCGAAGTATAATAATATTCGGTATGCCCTTTTATTATATTATACAATGCATCTTTCAGCTGTATACCATCCAATCCACTGGTTGATGAATAATAACCTTCAGGTATTTGTGCATATACATTAAAACCTGTTATAAATAACAGGACAAGTAAAATTCTTTCCATAGTCTCCCGATTTAGGCGTCAAAAGTAATAGTTTCAGATAAATCACCTAATTATTATGTAAACATTAAAGAAGATTTATATTAATTTAATTAACTAGTAACTATTACATATCATTAAATAGAGAGAAATATTGAAGTCAAATAAATTTAGACTATTTAGTCTACAATAAGATTTTGATTCTTGATAAAAAAACCTCATAAGCAAATGGCATGCCTATGAGGTTGTGTAATAATAACCAATATCTTTTCTTCTTATAATAGTTATACAAAATAAGCTATTGAAATTGTTATATACAATCCCCATTTATTGGTAAATTTAATTACAACATTAATTCAACGTGATGAGTATTCTTCATAAATATGGTTTGAATAAATATGCCTCACAGCATGAAATACCTCCTTTGATTGAAACAGGTAGGGTAATTTCTGTTCATAAAACCAACTATCGAATAATTACAGAAACGGGTATTAGCTTAGCGGAACTTAATGGACATTTGCTTTTTACATTACCAGCCCACGAACTCCCTCAAACTGGTGATTGGGTTCGTATATTAACTTATAATGAAAGTCACATAATTACACAAATTTTATCCCGAACAACCACACTTTTAAGAAAATCACCAGGTAAAACAAGTGATGTTCAGGTTCTAGCTGCTAATGTCGATACCGCTTTAATTATTCAGGGACTCGATCGCGATTTTAACATCAACCGATTGGAACGAATGTGTGTAAGTCTACAAGATTCTCAAATTGAACCAATAATAATATTAAACAAAATTGATCTTGACAAGGATTGGAAAAGTAAGGTAGCCAATGTTAGAAGCAGGCTTCCAAACTTAATGTTAATCCCTATAAGTGCCATTACCAATGAAAACCTTGAACTATTACACAGTATTTTAAAACCAGAAATCACATATGTAATGATTGGTTCTTCAGGAGTTGGAAAAAGTACGCTTTTAAATGCACTCATAAAAAAAGACATTCAGGAAACAAAATCAATTAGTTCATCCGTTGGAAAAGGTAGGCATACAACTACTTCAAGAGATTTATTTCTGTTAGACAACGGTAGTATCTTAATCGATTCACCGGGTGTAAGAGAATTTGGTTTAGCAATAGAAAATATTGAATCCATTTCTCTTAGTTTCGATGATATTAATTCAATTGGTACCAGTTGTCATTTTATAGATTGCACACATACAACAGAACCCGGATGCGCCATTCTAAAGGCTATTAAAGATGGCAAAATCAATGAAGATCAATATGAGAACTATCTTAAATTAAGAAATGAGGCACTTCATTATCAAAGAACAACTATAGAATCAAAAAGACTTGATAGAAATTTAGCCAAACGAATAAAAAAATTCAAAAAACAAAACCCCAAAAGCAGGTAGATATATTCAATAAACAAACGCTTTAAGGTAATTAATTACTTTATGGGATTTATATTTGTTTTCAAAATAAACTGAATGAAATTCTGGAAGAAGTATCATAAATGGGGAGGCATTATTTTAAGTATCTTTTTAATTCTATTCTCTGTTTCTGGAATTTTATTAAATCACCGAAATTGGATTAGTAATTTAAATGTTCCTCGTTCAATTCTCTCAGAATCTTATCAATATATTAACTGGAACAATGCATCATTAAAAGGTGTTTTATCGCTTAACAATGATGAAGAACTGTTTTATGGTAATGTTGGTTGCTGGAAATACAACAAGCGACAAAAATCTTGGAAAAATTTTAATTCAGGTTTTCCTAAGGGAATAGACAATAGAAAAATTAGCAAACTGGCTCTTACTTCTAATCATCGTTTATTTGCTGGTACACAATTTGGTTTATATGAGTTTATTGACAAGCAATGGACACCTATAAATATTGATGCCCAAAGCAAAAGAATTACTGATTTACTGGACGTTAATGACACATTATATATTCTAACCAGAAGTGAACTAGGATCATTGCAGATCAATCAGGATAATCAGCAGGTCTGTTTTCGTGAATTACCTGCGCCAGCTGACTATAAAACACAAGTCGGATTATTCAGAACATTATGGGTATTACATAGCGGCGAAATCATTGGTATCTTAGGAAAGTTTGCTGTTGATGGCATTGCAATTCTTTTTATTTTTTTCATTGTTACCGGCTTAATTTGGTTTATCAATCCAAAATTGATTAAAAAAGCTAAAAGAAAAGGTAAATCCATATTTCGAAAACAATCGTTACTTCGCTGGTCGGTTAAATGGCATAATAAGATTGGCATATACACATTCATCTTTCTTGGTTTCACAACTCTAACCGGAATATTTTTACGTCCTCCACTGTTGATTGCAATCGCTAATACCATGGTTGATCCTATCCCACTTTCCAAATTAGATACTCCCAATGCCTGGGATGACCAACTAAGAGCAATTAATTACAATGAAAAATATGATTTTTTCTTATTATCAACATCAAAAGGATTTTACGCACTAAGTTCAGATAAATCTGAAATGATTAAAATCCCCAAAGATCCTCCTGTTTCTGTAATGGGGATTAATGTATTTGAACCACTAAACCATCAGGAATATATAATTGGATCCTTCAGTGGTTTGTTTCGCTGGGATCCTATAAACATGGAGGTTAGATCATTCCCCGATACTAAACCTGTAGTTCAAGATTCAGCACCAACACGACCAATTAGTGCACAGATGGTTACGGGAATTTATTATAAATCGGACGGTCAATACTATTTCGATTACAACAAGGGCGTAGTGGGTATAAGCGACAATGATTTTCCTACTATACCTGATGTAATTATTGAGAACAGCCCTTTATCCTTATGGAATTTTGCATTAGAAATACACACTGGCAGAATATTTCAGGATTTCACAGGTGCTTTTTATATACTCATCGTTCCTTTGGTCGGAATTACTACTTTACTTCTACTTTTTAGCGGTGTATGGATTTGGTATAAGAAAAAATGATTTAAATTAATTCATTTTAACAGCATAAATATTTGGTGAAAGAAACTTTTTAACTCACCAAGCGTACCAGCATCTGATAAGGGGAAAAGGGAAGTTAAATGAGTAAAATTAACAAAATTGCAACTTTGTTATTTAACAGAGATGCCAAGTATATAAAGGGATTTGGTTTAGATGACACTAACTTTATATTTACACTGAATCTTGGTGTTACTGTATTTATACTTTCTGTATTCGTCAACTTTTTTCTAGACATCGATTATAAAGTTCACCTGATTAATTTCGGCTTTGGTTCCTCTATCATATTTATTTATTGGCTTGCCTATTGGAAACGAAAATTTAAATTGGCCAGAATTTTTCTACATTCTGTTTCATTTATTTGTATTAATATCCTTTGGTTTACAACAGAGGCCAGTGCAGGGCCCGCATCTGTTTTCTTTATGGCATATATTCCCCTAACCATCTTTTTTACGCCACGAAATTCATTACGGGCCATTTTAATTTTAATAGCATCTAATTTAATTGTTTTATATAGTCTCGAAATCCTTTTCCCATCCTGGATTGAAGCCTATGACAATGAAGCATTAAGAGCAACAGATGTAATGATTATGACAATTATTTTTCTTGTATTTGAAATACCATTATTGATTTTTGCTAAAGAAGCAATGGAGAAAGAAAAAAATGAAGCTGTTAATTCTGAAGTGAGAAAATCGTCGATGATTGCAAATCTAAGTCATGAGATAAGAACACCAATGAACTCAATTCTTGGATTTGCTGAATTATTGAGTTTACCGGATGTAACCAAAAGCGAACAGGAAAAATATATCAATGTCATCAGTCAGAATGGTAAAATTCTACTTCAGTTACTTAACAATATTATCAACCAGTCCAAATTAGAAACGAATAATATTGAAGCATCCTATTCAATCTTCCCTCTTCCATCACTATTAGAACAAGTAAGAGATAGCCTAGCCCCTTCCATGAAGGAAAAAGCGAATGTTAAATTGCAGTTATCACCTATACAAGCTGAGTCAATTGAAATAAGAAGTGATTTTACAATTTTGTATCAAATTTTACTTAATTTATCTTTCAATGCCTTCAAATTCACAGACCAAGGTGAGATTAACATTGGTTATACAATAAATAAAAATCATATTATTATATCAGTAAAAGATACCGGCAAAGGTATTCCTGACGAATTAAAACCTCACATTTTTACTCAATTCAGAACTGGCCAGGCCGATGAACAACACCTACCAATGCAAGGTGCCGGTTTAGGTTTGGCAATATGCAAAGGACTTACTGAAGTTATAAATGGTAAAATCTACTTTGATTCCACCGAAGGTGTTGGAAGTAACTTTTATATTAAACTGCCTATCAACCACTAACACCATTCATTCAGCCTTTTATTTCATACATTCATAACAAACTATTCCACATTCGTCAATCATTGCTGCCCTCCAATTTAATTTTACTTAATTTTATTAGGTTAGCAGTTATTGTGCATCCAAACAATGTAAAGTGAATGTTGAATAATATATTACACCCATTATACTTAAAAGTAATACCTGAAAATATCCATTTCAGAAATCGTTTTGTTTTAAAAACAATCGTTTTAGGCTGTCTGCTTGGTATTGTAGCTACTACCTTTAATTTTACATTTCAATTAGATTATAAATTAACTTTATTTACAGGCAGTATAACAGTTTTTTTTGGTTGGCTATACTGGATTGCCCGCTACAAAAACAAATATCTATTTGTCAGAAAATTATTTTCTGTTTTTCTGTTTTTGACATTAAACGGGTTATGGCTGTTGAATGGCGGATCACAGGGGCCAACACTCATAATCTTTCAGGCCATATTTGCCTTGGGTTTATTTATTATACCTGCACGTAACTTTTTAACCATCAGCATTATTTTTGCCCTGAATATAACGGGTCTGTTTGTATTAGAACACTTTGCTCCTGAATTAATCATTGGATATAACTCTGATTTAGATCGACTTTTAGACATTTACCACATTGCAATCATTCTTTTTCTAAGTGAAATTCCATTAATTTATTATGTAAATAAAAATTACAAAACAGAGCAATTAAAAGCTGAAAAATCCGAGCAAATCAAATCTGCATTTTTAGCAAATATGAGTCATGAAATCAGAACTCCAATGAATGTTCTTTTAGGTTTTTCAGAGCTTTTACGCGACAACGATATTAATAGAGAAGAAAAGAATCAATATCTGGATATCATTCAACAAAACGGCAATGTGTTGCTTCGAATTATAGACAATGTGCTCGATTTATCTAAACTGGATGCCAAAGCCATTCCTGTTAAGGAGAATACCATTAAACTGGAGAAATTTTTCAATGACCTGAAAATGGCCTATTCTCATCAGGCGGAAACAAAGCAACTACTGATTAAAGTTGAAAATAAATCGTTCATGAACGATTTGACAATTATTTGTGACGAAAGTATTTTATTACAGATATTTAATAACCTGGTCAATAATGCTATAAAATTTACAAACAAGGGTAGCATTACATTGGGTTACCTACTTAATGAAAATGGATCAAAAATTCAGTTTTTTGTAAAAGATACCGGTATTGGCATAAGCACCTCAATCTTGCCTCATGTATTTGAACGTTTTCGTCAGGGTGATGAAAGATTAAAACGTGAATTCTCAGGTGCTGGTCTGGGATTAACCATTTCAAAAGCAATGGTAGAATTGCTTGGAGGTAAAATATGGATAAAGACAGCTGAAAATCTGGGGACAACAGTTTATTTCTCTATTGATTTAAAAATACCGAAACAATTGGACAACAAGCAAGTCTTCACTTCTGCTATGGCCTTTTAATAATTATGTATTTCATTCAGTATATTATGCTTCCTGTTTTTTGGGTAAGCTAAAGAAAAATGTGGTACCTGCACCTTCTGTCGATTCAAACCAGATTTTCCCTCCCAGAGATTCAATAAGGCTTTTACTAATAGACAAACCTAAACCTGCACCTCCTTTTAATTGATCCACCTTTACAAATCGCCTGAAGATATGTTTTTTATTAACCTCCGGAATACCAATACCCGTATCCTTCACATAAAACAATAAAAAATCACCGGCATCATCGTAACCAACTTCTATTAACCCATTAAAGGTAAATTTATAGGCATTGTTAATCAGGTTAATCAGAATCTGTTTAATACGTTTTCTATCACTTTTCAAAGCAAGTTCTGAACACGAAAATAAGTCCTCCACAAACCTTAACTCAACATTTTCACCATTCTTTTTCGATTTATATAAATTCTTAATCTCCTCAATTAAATCGCCCAGTTGAAAATAATCTGAATGAGTGGTTAACTGATGACTTTCAATGAGAGAAGCATCCAACAGATTATCAATCATTTCAAGTAAATATTGTCCATTCTGAAAAACAATTCTATAATACTTTCTTTTCTCTTGTTCTTCATCAACCATCTCATTCATCAGTAACTCTGAATAGCCAAGAATGGCATTTAATGGTGTTCGTACTTCGTGACTAATATTTGCCAAAAACATTGATTTTAAATGATCAGACTCTTCGGCCTTTTCTTTGGCTTCATTCAATTGTTCAATATTAATTTCCAATGATCGCTGCAAAGCTTTTAGGCTATCAATAATCTGCTTTAAGCCCTTAACAACGAGAGCCAGAGGAATGGAAGCAACAGCTGACATTGGTAAAATATTAAAACTCAAAACAAACCAATGACTTGGCTCCATTAAACTAATCCTGTAATTGTCAAATAAATTATACCATAATCCTAATCCAATGAATAGAATAACCAAAAGATTGACAATTACACTTATAACAGCCCCTCGTAAGCCAAATAACAAGGCCGCTAAAATAGAATAACCAATTAAGTAGATAAATCCAGCTCCATCTGTTCCAAGAGAAATCAACAAAGAAACTCCAAGAAACAAGGCCATGTAAGTGACCACATAATACTTTATCTTTAACGGTACCTGATGGAAAATTATAACCAGCAGAATGGAACAATAAGCAATTGAAACCACACCTGCAACCAAAAAATATTTAAACTGTATTGACCAAACAACCCCAAAACCATAAGCAATTCCACCAAAAATGAGAAATAAAAATAATACCCTAAGAAATATGTATTCTTTCCAGTATTCTATTCCTTCGTTTAGATTGTAATTATTAGGAGTTAGTCTGTCAATAATCCATCTTTTCATAATTGGTGGCTTGGCTTGTTATAGTTAATTGCATTAATCACCTAACGTAACACCCTTTTTTGTATAAACTTTTCTTTGTATTGATAAACGCGAAAAATATTAAGATAAACACGTATGTTATATAGATTAAAATCCTTGTTATTAATTTACTACTATTAACAAATAAAATCAACTAATAATTTGGCACCTAATTATTGATATTGAATAGAATCCATTTATAATCAAATTTTTTAAATGCAATCAACAATTCAATTGATTTACTTTTTAACTATCGATCATTTGAAATGATTATTAACCTTAAATAGACAACTAGATTATTGAAAATTTAAATTAATTATGTTCGAAAAGTATATGCTGATCGATGTAATTACCACATCAAAAGCGAATGAAATCTGTATAATAATTACAACTTTGCGAATATCTGCTACCAGAAGAACATTGATAACTTTATTATTTAAAGTTACAATAAATGAAAAATTCACCTAATAATTAAAGAACCCTTCTTTGATAGACAGACCTTGATTTACATGTTAATGTTACAATTCGGTTATCACACCCGATACACACCAATGACTGAAACTATTTCCTTCCTGATCACCCTGATCGATAATTACCTTCACCTCGTGCCTTCCTTCACTAAGGTTTTCAAGTGGAATAAAATATGGTAATGTTACACTGCCCGGACACCAGTTTGATCGGCTCAAATCACTTGAAGACATACCATTGGAAAAATTTCCTGAAGCAGGATTGTATAATCGATAGGTAGCACAATCAGTACGCCAGGGAGTAACTGAATAAACAGGTTTGCCATCCAATATTATCTGATTTAGTTTTGGATTAAACTCGTCACCTCCACCCCAGCCTCCATGGCCTGTAGCAGTATAAATCAACTGAGCCCTATCAAGGTTCTTATCAAGATCAAAATAAACTGTTAATGTATCATTATTAAAAAATCGACCATAGTTCTGGCCCGACATCTCCATGATATTAACAGTATAAAATAAAGGCTTCAGAAATGGTTGTTTAGTATCCTGACGAGGTTCTTCCGGATAAAAATCAAGTTGCAGACTGACTTTGTGTCCACCTTTATCATAATTTCCAACAAATACACCAATAATTATCTCCTCTTGCCCCGCTGGCATAACCTGAGTTACATCCTCTTTATATATTGCTTCATCAAACCATTGATAACTGTTTATTTCCCTTTTTTGATTAAAGTGACCGACTCCAAATGAGGTAGCAAAACGCATTAACTCGATAGGCACTTCATAAGTATTAGAACTTATCATTCCCTGATATGAACTGCCTCCTTTGTCTTTAAATGAAGGTACCGAATCCAAACCTTTAGTTAATGCATCTAACATCGATAATCCACCCTGATTTTCTTTAATGATAAAAACAGAGCCAACTCTGTCATAAGCATCACCATTGGATGCGCATGTTAATTGGGCAAAAACACTCGCTCCCTCCTTCCATATTTCTGGCATTGCCACACGTTTTACAATAACACTACCATTAGAAAAATGATACACACTGTCTTCAACTAATTCAGGATTTACAGAAGTTTTGGCTGTTGGATCAAAGTTGATGATCTCCTCCTCAAAAATTGGTAAAGTAACATATCTCGATCGAATCAAAAGCTCCTCCATTCTTGATTGCCTGACTTCTTCAGCTTCTGACTCCGGGTAATCAGGAATAGAGGCCAATTTTACCTTATCAATAGCTTCGATTTGATACATGTAGCTATTATTTATCCTGACTCTTAAAACCAAAGCATTTTTTTCAGGAATAAAGGACTTGTATGGCGAGCCACTAGCTGGTGCATCTGTTGTATACCAAACCTCTATTGTATTTGAAAAAGAAGAAAAAGTAGCATACTTACATTTATAATCTAATATATAATCCTGAGATTCTTTAAATACAGGTTTTGATAGTGAATCAAAAGGAGTTGTAACCTTAAAAAGGTTGTTGTTATATTTTAAAATTGAAACTACATTATCGTTCTTAAAATCAATAAAATTCCGCACTTTATCAGAATCATTGGATAGATAAGCAATTTCATTTATATAGGTTACAGTTAAACCTCTCTCATCGATTTTCTTTTCATTAGCATAAAAAGAATATTTAAGCTTATAAGCTGTTTTATTACCCGATAAAGCATTAACAGATATAAGTCCAAAAAAACTATAAATAAGTATATTTCTTAGTGCATTCATTACACGCATAATACCTGTTTTAATTAGAATAAACTAAATATTGAGAAATTAAAAAACTATTTAGAATCCTGTTCTATGTTATCTTCTCCAGAATAAAATTCTCCAATAACAGTTGAAACCGTTGCATCACCAGTTACATTAACAACAGTGCGAACCATATCGAGAATCCGATCAACTGGCAGGATAATACCAATCCAGGCTGGATTCAAACCAACAGAACTCAAAACAATCATCAACATTACCAATCCTGCACTTGGTATGGCTGCAGAACCAATGCTGGCTAAGGTAGCAGTAAGTACAATTGTTAATTGCTGCCCCAAATCCAAATCAATCATATGCCATTGTGCCAGAAAAACAACTGCTATAGCCTGATACATGCTGGTCCCATCCATATTTACGGTAGCACCAATAGGCAATACAAAACTGGATACCTTGGGATCCACTTTTAAATTTTCTTCAACACACTCCAGCGTAACCGGTAGAGTTGCAGCACTTGAACTGGTTGAAAAGGCTAACATCTGAGCTGGACTAATTCCTTTTAAAAAACTCTTATATGATAACCTTTTAACGAAAAACTTCATGATAGATGGATAAATGACAAACGCCATAAAAAGCAGACCAACTAATACAGTTAATGAATACCATGTTAAGCCCTTGAACATTTCAAACACTTTAACAGGATCATCTCCCGCCATCTCGGAGACCAGGCCGGCCAACAGGGCAAAAACAAAAAATGGTGCTGCTTTCATGATAAGATCCACCATTTTCAGAAATACCTCTGTTAAACCATTTATCACATCAATAACAGGTTTTGATTGTTTATTCGGAACAAAAAGCAATGCTATTCCAAAAAAGATAGCAAAAAAGATAATCTTCAACATATGGACATTATCACTCATTGCCCAAAACACATTTTCAGGAACCATATCTTCCAGAAACTGCAAAGGCCCACTCTCCTTTTGATCTTCTACCTGCTTAAGTCTTTTGGCAACAGCCTCATCCTGATCATATCCCCGACGTTTGGCAACCTCATCAATTAAGCTTTGGTTAGATTCATCACATAACAAACAAGTATTATCATGGGCAGGATGTCCCTCCTGTTGTGCCCATAATTCATAGGCAACTCTATTTTCGATACGAACTTCCTTATCCAGCCATACACCTGGCTTGGCAATATTAACTAGAACCAAACCGATTGATACCGCCAAAATAGTCGTAACCAGATAAAGCATTAAAGTACGAAGCCCTAGTTTACCCAAATGTTTAGGATCGCCTAACCCTACAATTCCCCCTATTATTGAAAACAATACCAAGGGAATAGCTATTAACTTCAATAAATTGATAAAAATTCTACCCCACGGAGCAATCCAGTTAATTGTAAATTCACTCCATCCAAAAAAGCCTGATAAAACTGCCCAGACAATTCCTAACAATAACCCAATAATGATTTTCCAGTGCAATGCGAGGTTTTTCATTTTTCAAATTTTATTGAAGTAAGCCCTAAAAATACTAAATCAAATACAGAATATTCATGAATTATTGGAATTATCCCCTCATGAGAACCTAACAATCCATAAAAAACAAAATCCTCCATAAGTGGAGGATTCGTTGCAATATTATTTCTGATTATTGATACATTTTATTCATTAAGATGGCATCGATCATAACCATGGCAGCCATTGCTTCTACAATTGGAACTGCACGTGGTAAAACACATGGATCGTGTCGTCCTTTGGTTGTCGATTTAATTTCTTCTCCACTACGATTAACTGTGCTTTGCTCTTTCAGTACAGTAGCAATGGGCTTAAATGCAACATTAAAATAGACATCCTCGCCATTTGAAATTCCCCCTTGAATTCCTCCCGAACGATTGGTACGCGTACGCACTCTGTCTCCATCCATATAAAACTCATCATTGTGTTGCGATCCCATTAAATGAGTAGCATCAAAGCCCAAACCATATTCAAATCCTTTCACAGCATTGATGCTTAACATGGCGCTTCCTAACATAGCATGAAGCTTACCAAAAACAGGCTCTCCTAGACCTACAGGAACTTTACCTATTACACAACTGATAACTCCTCCAACAGAATCTTTGTCACGACGAACCTGATCAATATATTCAATCATTTTCGCAGCCATTTCCTGATCGGGGCAACGAACAATATTTTCTTCAGTTTGATTTAAGTCAAGTTCTTTATATGACTTCTCCAGTTTCAAATCACCAACTTTTGAAGTATAGGCATTAATAGAAATACCCCATTGCTTCAACATCAATTTAGCGATGGCACCAGCCACAACACGGGCAATTGTTTCACGGGCTGAAGAACGACCTCCTCCCCGATAATCGCGAATGCCATATTTACTCTGATAAGTATAATCGGCATGAGAAGGACGATAAACGTCTTTAATATTGCCATAATCCTTCGAACGCTGATCCTTATTCCAGATTACAAAACCAATAGGTGTACCTGTAGCCTTACCTTCAAAGATACCTGAGAGAAATTCCACTTGATCTTTTTCATCACGCGGTGTTGTAATTGCTGACTGCCCTGGTCGACGACGGTCCAGTTCACTCTGCACAAAATCTTCATCAATAACCGTACCCGGTAATACTCCTTCAATTACACCTCCCACAGCTTTACCATGAGACTCACCAAAAGAGGTAAGTTTATATAAAGTTCCAAATGAATTTCCAGCCATAAGTTTGAATTTGTAACAATTTGAAGTTATTCAGCTTGTAAAAATAATACTTTAGAAGCTGTTGCCCAACCATCACTAAAATTAATATATAAAAAAAGGGAGGTTAAACCTCCCTTAATAATATCTTTGGTTTGATTATCCGCAAGAACAACCGCTACCGCAGCCACCTGAACCACAACTATCACCGCAGCCTGAACCACATGAAACAGCTAATTCATCCTCTGTTGCTTCACGAACTTCTATTACTTCTCCTTTAAAGAAAAGATCATCACCTGCTAACGGATGATTAAAGTCCATCTTAACTTTTTCATCGTTTACTTCCACTACGATACCATTTAAACGGTTACCGTGTGCATCCTGCATAGGCACTTGATTACCAATAGAAAGAAGATCTTCATCAATCTTGCCTTCTACTTCAAATATATTTTTTGGAATTTCAACAATTGCATTTGGATTTACTTCGCCATAAGCTTCTGCTGCTTTAAGCTCGAAATCAAAATTAGCACCTTTACCAAGACCTTCTAATTTGTTTTCGAACATCTCCAACATTTTGCCGGCACCAAATACAAACTCCAATGGGGCATGTGCCTCAGTTTTCTCAACCACTTCACCATCAGTGCCATTCAGGCGTAATTCGTAGGAAAGGGTCACAAATTTATTTCTTCCTATTTCCATTTTCAAGATATTTTTGCGTATAAAATTGGTTACAAAGAAAATCAGATTTTTCGGAACCATCGAATGATTCTCCTAAAAAAGACATTTATTTGAAGAAAAAGTTCATTAAATACTTAAAAAATAAGTGAAAGATTGTAAACAGCCCCTTTATCTTTCCAGCCAGTCTTTGAATATCT
Organism: Carboxylicivirga caseinilyticus; assembly: GCF_050589785.1. Classification (NCBI taxonomy): domain Bacteria; kingdom Pseudomonadati; phylum Bacteroidota; class Bacteroidia; order Marinilabiliales; family Marinilabiliaceae; genus Carboxylicivirga; species Carboxylicivirga caseinilyticus. Next base: position 24,552 of record NZ_JBNGOX010000054.1, read on the forward strand.
TTACTTTATCGCGACTTACAATGATTTCTTCATTTGATTCCATGCCAATCATTTTTAGCTTTAACCGGCTTGAACCATAACCCAACATATCAGAAATGGAATTAATATTTACTAAAAATTTACGACTGATTCGAAAAAACTGCTCCGGATTAAGTTGTAATTCCATTTGCTCAAGGCTTTGGTCAATACTATATGTTCTTCCTTCGACAGTTCTAATATAATTGGCCTTATCCATGCTATATGCAAACGATATATTCGCAGTCTCTACCATTTTAAGGTGCTCTCCTACTTTAATCAGATATCTTGACTTATAATTATTCTTTTTTATTTGTCTCGCGGCATTTAATAAAGCCAACCTGACTGTTTCGTCCAACTGATTCTGCCCATTTCTATATTTTTCCATAGCTCTCATTAAATGGCTTTCTTCTATGGGTTTTAGCAGATAATCCAAACCGTTTACCTCAAAAGCTTTAACAGCATAATGATCGTAAGCCGTGGTAAAAACAACAGGAAAAGAAACTTCAATTTGATTAAAAATCTCAAAACTAATTCCATCAGCCAATTGAATATCGAAAAACGCTAAATCAGGCTTATTGGCTGATGCTAAATATTTAACTACCTGCTTGACAGAATCACACATTGCCACAATCTCACAATCCGGCTGCAGTTTAATGAGCATTGATTCCAATCGTTTTGCAGCCAAATGCTCATCTTCAACCAACAGTATCTTCATCATTCAAATAAATTAATGGTAGTTTTACTATGTACTTATCGTTATCAACACCAAAAAACAGTTTCTTACCTGTTAAATACAAAATTCGTTCGTACAAATTACTCAATCCTAAACCAGTTGAATGTTCTTTACTTAATTTTGGCAAATAAGTATTACTAATAACAAGGTCATGATGATTCATTTCTATTTTTATATCAAGGCGTTGATCTCCTGAAATAATATTGTGCTTAAACACATTCTCCACCAACATCTGAACAGAAAGAGGAATCACCATTGCCTTTGAACCGGCATCAGCTTCTATTATAAAACTAAACTTCTCTCCAAAACGAATATTTTGCAAATACAGGTATCTTTTTAAAATTTCCAACTCTTCATCAAGTGTTATCAATTCCTTATCCTTCAATTGTAGTATATCGCGATAGAATGCGGATAATTCAACAGTAAACTTCTTAGCTGACGATGTATCAATATCAATAAGACTTGTTAGTGCATTTAAACTATTAAAAAGAAAGTGTGGATTTACCTGAGTCTTTAACGATTCGTATTGTAATTGTAAAGCTTCTCGTTTTAGTATCTCTTTATTTTGAACCTCAGTTCTCCACTCAAAAAAGAAAGATCGGGCATAAAACCAGAGTGCGATAAAGTAAAAAATGATAAACTCAATCCACATTACATATCCATACTGATCAATAAAATGAGCAAAACTCATTTTGCCGATAAGGGTGTGCCAGATGTAATTAACTCCCATAATGACAACACTGCTATACAATGCTGAAAAAAGAAGAACTATTAATAGGCTTTTAACTGGTTTGGTAATCCATGACACATAACGGTTTTCGATCCAGGCGAAAACAAAACCAAAACTAAACAGGCCATAGCCCAAAAACAGACTGTATCCTCCATTATAAAGTATATTACTAAGTTTTATTGAGCACGATGGACATGCCAGATACATAAAAATAAAACCTATTGAGAATGAGATAATACCTGCACTAACAAGACGGACAACTATTCTTTTCCGATTTATATTATTTGTTCTTTTATTTGACATTAGGTTTGTATTTGCGTTGAAGGTATAAATTATTTTTTAGCCAAACATTTTTGCAACATCACTTCATTGTGATAACTACCCCAGCCAGGAAATAAAGTATTTGCTGATTTATTTTTTTCGAATAATGCTTTTGCTTTTTTATACAAAGGAAGTGCATTATCAGATCCTCCACCAAACATTTTGGGAGTATGAAAAATATTATTGGCCTTGCAATAATAAACACGTGGATTATCTGCATTCAGTTGCTCAGCCTTCTCCAGACTCTGATTTGATAAGGTTGAATACTTATAGCCTCGCATAGCACTTGTAATTCGTAATGAATAAATAAAACCTTGTAAAACATAAACTTCCGATTCATCAGACTTTTGCTTTAATAAGTCATCGAGAATAGCCTGAGCATGATCCAATGCAGAATCAATCGAATCGGCATCATTCATAAAATGAGTTGTTCTGGCATAAGCATAAGAGGCATAATACGATGGTAACCATTCCATTTTTTCCACATCAGCAATACGCATAAACAAAGCTGCAATTTGGTTCATTTCTTCAATTGAAGTACTTTTTTCAAGTTTAACAATGTTGAGTTTCATTGTTTCCTCATAATCATTTGCCATTAATAACTGACTTGCTAAAAGGGCTGTAAATAATACAATTGTTTTCATAATTTTAAGTTTAATTTGATTAATATATTATTGAATTTTAATTAGATAGCACAAATAAATAATTATTGATTCCATCAAAACAGACCCGTCTCACTATTATTTTATTGAAATAAATATGCCCAGGAATAAAAACTGTTTAACATCAGGTAAGAGAGGTACCAATGAATCAGGTTTTCCATCATAGTTTTTGATGGTTTGATAACCAACCAATTGCTCACTTCCCAATACATTAGATATGGAAAAGTGTATGATTGTATAATGATTTGCTATATGGGTAAGATAGCTTAGATTCAGGTTCAGATTATTATATATATCTGCCTTTCGAGTCATAAAATCAGCATCACCAGGTTGATGATATGGACGTCCCGAAGCCGTTGTCCATGCTGCTCCAACCTGTGTGTGGATGGCTCCGATAAAATATTTAGCTACGGCAGAAATAGTATGATTGGCAATAAAATCAGGCGTTGCTTCAACTGGGTAATCCAGAAACAAGCGTTTTGTATCGATATAGGAATAAGACACCCAATAATCAGTTCCACTAAAAGTTTTACGATCACGATAAAACAAATCTATCCCCTTTGCATATCCAAAACCATTGCTTGAAAAAGAATTATTATAGGGATGAGTACCCTTTGAGTAGGTCACTAAATGATCGTAATCTTTGTAATAGGCTTCTAATCTTAATAAGCGCTCCTTTAAACTGCCCGTTTGTAAACTCATTATATAATGAGTAGCCTTTTCATTGTTAAAATCAGAACCAAACTTAAGATAATCAGCAACAGGGCTTTGAAAATACTGACCATAAGCCACCGAAAGTTGAGTATTTTTACCTGTGCGATAAGCTGCTGCAAAACGAGGTGATAAATTTTGTTTATTCAGATAGGTTGAATACTCAAAACGTAAACCTGGTCGGATTGCAAATCGGGAGTTTAACTTTATTTCAGGTTCTGCAAAAAATCCCAGAATATGATCATCATATTTTCCCTCCCAATTAATTTCGCTTTGTAATTGATTATAATGATGTTCGTAATTTGTGAAAGCATCTGAGAAGCCTGTTTTCAATTTAATACCATCACTTAATTGAGATACAAATGTTAATCTGCCTTCAATATTCACTTCATTCTCTCTGGTTCGATGAATCCAGGCCAGCTGACGATCATTATTAAGAGTAGTTGCGACGCCACTTTTCAGCATACTTTTTTCACCTATTGGCAATGAATAATTTACATTCAAATATGCATTGGTATTATTATTGGAAATTTTTACTTGTTCTGCATCCCATTCAGTATTAAAAGCACGTTCCCCATATTCTGCAGTAGAAAATATTTTTAGTAGCCCACCATTATTAAACTTTTTCCGATGAATAAAATTCATCTGTTCGGATTCACTTGGCTTTGTCCAATCCAAACGATTATTAACCAGGTTGTAATAAGGAGCCAGGTTCATATAACCCAGTCCTAATGAAGTTGACCTATTAGGTGCACACCATGTCTTTGATAAATCAGCTCCAACACTCATCAGTGAGACACCAGTCAACTCTTCCACTTCAATATCATTTGATTCCAACACCAGTACTGACGATAAGGCCTGACCATATTCTGCACTATAGCCGCCTGTACTGAATACCGTTCCACTAAATAAACTTGGTGAGAATCTTCCGCGCGTAGGTAGATCCGGAACTTTTGAATAATATGGTTTGGCTGCCAATAAGCCATCAACATAAACACTGGTTTCAGAGGCCGCTCCTCCCCGCACCAACAGTCTTCCATCATCAGAGGAAGATTGCGTACCCGGAAGAGTTTTTAAAGCACCATTAATATCCCCCAACGAACCTGCTGTTGTATAGATATCCAGAGGTTCCAACACCGAAGCACGCTCTTTATCATCGGCAGCAAATGAACCTGCTGTAATGGTCACCGCATTCAACCCGGTCACGCTTTCATTTAATTTAATAAGAAGAGGATCGGTATTATCCGATAAATTGATTGTTTGTGTTTTATATCCAATAAAACTGGCATTAAGTTCCTTACCTGTAACATTCTCAACTTCTAACTCAAACTCACCATTTGTATCTGTAATAGTTCCGTTATAAGTGCCAACAATAGAAATATTGACTCCAACCAATAATTCTCCTGTATTTGACAACACTTTACCTTTAACTATCGTCTGACCATCAATCCACTGACCAGTTAGTATTAAAATAAAGAGAAATGATATAGTATGAATTTTCATAGTAGTGCTTCTTTAAATTTGACAGTTCAAAGATGAAGCACGCCAGATGGATGTGAAAAAAAATGCCGACGAACGGTTTTATTATTCTGATGAATCGTAAAAGGATTCAGATCACCCGTAAAACAAAAAAAGAGCTGTTATCATAAACAGCCCCTCTTTATTACTAACCCAACCCTAACTATTGTCTATTTTTTATTTTCTTCTGTTTTAAAAAAGGCAATTGCCTGATTTAAACCTACGGCCTGAGAGGCCAATTCTTCGGATGATGAGGCCAATTCTTCAGATGCTACAGAATTTTGTTGTGTAACATTATTCAATTCCTGAATTGCCCCGTTAACCTGATTGACTCCATTATTCTGTTCCTGACTGGCAGCGGCAATTTCCTGAACCAAATTTGATGTTTTCTCAATCTCTGGTAACAACTGTGTTAACCTGTCTAGAGAACTTTGTGATAACTGGTAACTTTGATTGGCCAGTTCAACTATCTCTTTGGCAGCACCATTACTTAATTCGGCCAGTTTTCGAACTTCACCGGCAACAACCGCAAATCCTTTACCCTGATCACCTGCACGTGCGGCTTCAACAGCTGCATTCAAAGCCAGAATATTGGTTTGAGCAGCAATGTCTGAAATGATTTTTATTTTTTCTGATATTGCCTGATTTGCTTGTACAGCTTTTGAAGATTCCTCTTTAACGCCCGACATTTCAATGGCAGCATTCCTCGAGATCTTGTCCGTATTAACAGAGTTATCAGTATTCTGACCTATTGAACCAGTTATCTCTTCTACAACGGAAGATATTTCTTCGAGTGAGGATGCCTGTTCTGTTGCACCTTGCGAAATATTCATTGCACTTTTGGCTATTTCAGATGTCCCCCTTTCAATCTGGCCGGCACTATTCTGTATTCCGTCTACAATCTCAGTTAACTTGTCAACCATCAGATTATAGGCATTCGATAACTCACCTAATTCATCCTTTGTATTTACATCAGACTTACCAGACAAATCACCTTGTGACATTCGGTTAATTAAATCATTCAGCTTTATAATTGGTCGTGTTACCCTTGCTGATAAGAAGTATGCATATGTACTTCCCAATACAATAAATAGTAACAAAAGTACTATAGATCCAATTACATTTGTTCTGATTGGTTTTTGATAGACACTAACAGGAGAATATGTAAGTGCCATTAAATCATTCTCCATTTTATTGAATACTCCAATGTATTCAATACCATTTAAGGTAAAAAAGCCACTACCGGTATTGTTTGTACTGATTTGTTCCGCTAAATCTCCCAAATATTCATCATCTAAATGAAGGTTAAAAATCATTGAAGTATCTCCCGAAGCAACAACATTACCTGAATTATCTACTATGATTGTTCTGTATTCTTTGCCCTCAATATTCTCGAGAATATCTAATGAAAATCCATTTAGTTTTATAGCTATAGCAAAAAGTGATAATAATTCATTTTTTTCATCAACCAGAGGATTACTTACCAATACAACAGGATCCCCTGTTATAGGTGAAATAGTAATATTACCTAATGAAGGTTCTCTTTTCCCGTAGGTGTCCACATACCATGTGTTGGTTTTGTCTTCCTTAGCATTATATCCTTCAGATGCCCCCATCAAGCCATCTATTAATACAGCTCCATCAAATGTGAAGAATATATTTTCCATGATCTTGTTTTGCAATTGCAATTCATGATTCAATATTTTACGAATCATATGCCGTTTGTCTTCATCAATAGTACCATTTGCACATTCAATAAAAAAATCATGGATATATAAATCATCTGAAATGGATTGAGCCAAGAGCTTTAAATCTTTAAATTTGGCATCGAAATTCTTACTTCTTTCATGAGAAATTGAAGCCAATTCATTTATGGTATTAATTTTTATTTGTTTTAAACTGTGATTTGTAGATAAAACAATAAGTATTGAAACTGAAATAGTAATAGAGATTGTCACTGACAAGTAAATTCTACGTGCCAAACGTGATTTAAAAATGCTTTTTTCCATTGTTCCCCTTTAAAACGTGTGTAGTCTAATCAAATATTCAAGTATGAAATTGATTTATCTTTTATGTTCTCCAGACTCACTCTTTCATATACTGATAATACGTATTTAAGTTACGTATATTGCTAATATTAAGCAAGTTTAAAACTTATTAACAATCTGTTCTAATAGTTTAATTCTTCATTATAAGATCATAACTTAATAGCATTACATTAGGGCAATTAGCTTGTTTTCTAATCAATATTTCAATTCATAATCTTTTCAATCAGACAAATAAAAAAAGAAGGTCTTCGAAAAATTACACATCATTTCACTATTTTCACGCTGAAATAAATAAATCGTAAAAATGTACAATAAAGTCATCATAATAACCGGTGCTTCATCAGGAATTGGATTAGCATGTGCCAAAGAATTTGCTGGACGTGGAGCTAAATTGGCTTTGGCAGCCAGAAGTGAGGATAAACTGCAGGACATCAAAACAGAATTACAAGAAAAAGGTACCGAGGTTATCACTATTAAAACGGATGTTAGTGTCGAAGCTGACTGTAAACATATGATTGATGAAACGGTTAAGGCTTTTGGCAAAATTGATATTCTAATTAATAATGCCGGTATCTCAATGAGAGCCTTATTCAAAGATGTTGACTTAAGTGTCATTAAGCAATTAATGGATGTAAACTTCTGGGGAACAGTTTATTCTACAAAATATGCTCTACCCTATTTATTGGAACAAAAAGGTTCTGTTGTTGGAGTTTCTTCTATAGCTGGCTATGTTGGATTACCAGCACGTACAGGTTATTCTTCTTCAAAATTTGCTATGCATGGTTTTTTGGAAGCTCTTAGAGTTGAAAACCTAAAAACTGGTTTACATGTATTAATTGCTGCTCCGGGTTTCACTGCATCTAATGTAAGAAAAGCTGCTCTGACAGCAGACGGAACTAATCAGGGAGAAACTCCACGCAAAGAGGAGAAAATGATGACAGCAGAAGAGGTGGCCAGCCATATGGCAAAAGCCATTATCAAACGAAAACCTACATTAATCCTCACTTTTGTCGAAGGCAAAGTAACTGTATTTCTTAAGAAGTTTGCTCCAGGATTACTGCGTAAATTGACCTATAATCATATGGCAAAAGAACCTGATTCTCCTTTTAAGTAATATGTTAGAAAGTATAAGCACCATACAGGTTAGATACTGCGAAACAGATCAGATGGGCATTGTAAATAATGCTAACTACCCAATTTATTATGAATTAGGACGAACTGAATGGCTGAAAGAGATTGGTATGTCCTATAAACAATTGGAGGCTGAAGGAATTATGATGCCCGTAATTGATCTTTATTCAAAATATTACCGCCCTGCTCATTTTGAAGATACACTTACAATAAAAACCCTGGTAAAAGAAATGCCAACCAGTAAAATTCGGTTTGATCATACCATACACAATCAGGAAGGCAATTTAATTAACGAAGGTTATTGCCAATTGGCCTTTATGAGAGCTGATAATCGTCGTCCGACCCGAATACCGGAGATACTTAAAAATCTGTTGGAAAAATATTTCTAATAGAAATCAGGTAGTTTGCCATAGATATTCATTACCTATCCAAACAATAAAGGCAATACAAACCAGAACAATAATCACGCTTCCTGCAATTTTATTGAGCCAGAATAAACGACGCAGATTAATTTTTGATCTAAGCATATTTATCAGGGAACTGAGGGTAAACCACCAGGTACTGGCTCCTGCAAAAACACCTAATATTAACAAGAAACGATCAAATAGTTCCTGCCTGGCATCAACTACCCTGAAACTGGCAAAAAAGGCTAAAAACAAAAATACCGCCAATGGATTAGCAATGGTTAAAATAAAGGTAGATGCCATATCCTGAAACAGGCTGGTGCTTCTTTTCTTTTGCCTTCGTAATTGAACCGCCGGATTATTGAAGAATATCTTTAGCCCAAGTCCAATTAACACCAGTGCCCCAACGATCTGAATCCATAACATCTGGGTTTCGATAAAACCAACTATGAATGAAAGACTAAAACCTGCAATAATAGCATAGATAGTATCCGACAATGCAGCACCCAGCCCTGAGAAAAAGCCAGACATCCTGCCTTTATTGAGCGTACGTTGAATAACCAATACACCAATAGGACCTAATGGAATCGATGCAGATATCCCTATAATTATACCATCTATTATATACTCCAAGCTCATTAATCCCAATCTATAAATGCCATATCAATCAAAACTGGTTAATATCATTCCCTTCTTTGGCAAAAAGTCTCGCAAAAGTATAAAAACCTTTTAAGAATATCAGAATAGTATTAGGTTAAATATGTGTAAATCCTGATTTAAAAAGCCCTTGTTTTCTCAACAAATAATATATAAATTGAATGTGTTAACGTAAAGTTAACATTCGTTTAATTTTAAATCAACCTTAGATTTAATATCACTAACTATGTTTGCCTCGCGAAAAAGAATTCTAAATACATTTTTTGATGGAAAATATCTATTTAATTCTGGTTATTGTATTATTTGCATTAGCCATTTCTGACTTAATTGTTGGCGTTAGTAATGATGCCGTTAACTTTTTGAATTCAGCAATCGGAGCCAAAGCTGCTCCATACACTATAATTATGGTGGTTGCTGCAATTGGTATTCTGGTTGGAGCTACTTTTTCCAGCGGAATGATGGAAGTTGCCCGTAAGGGGATATTTAATCCTCAGTTCTTCTTCTTTGATGAGATAATGATCATCTTCTTAGCCGTAATGATTACGGATGTTATTCTTTTGGATTTGTTCAACACATTTGGGATGCCTACATCCACCACTGTTTCAATTGTATTTGAAATTTTGGGTGCCGCAGTAGCCGTTTCATTGGTTAAAGTAAGTAACGATCCAAGCATGAGTATCAGTCAGTACATTAACACTGCAAAAGCATTGGGTATCATTTCAGGTATTCTGTTATCAGTTGTTATTTCCTTTTCTGTGGGTGCTCTGGTTCAGTACATTACCCGAATGATATTTTCATTCGATTATGACAAACGCCTGAGCTATTTTGGAGCCATCTATGGTGGTATAGCCATTACAGCCATTACCTATTTTATTCTTGTTAAAGGTGCAAAAACAGTAACATTTATTGATGATGCAACAAAAGACTGGATTAAGCACAATGGCATGACTATCATTGCTGTTAGTTTGGTTGGCTGGACTATCTTACTTCAGATCTTAAAACTTATTTTCAAGATAGATATTCTTAAAGTAATTGTATTAGCTGGTACTTTTGCATTAGCTATGGCTTTCTCAGGTAACGACCTTGTAAACTTTATTGGTGTGCCTTTAGCTGGTTTTGAATCATTCCATATTTTCCAGAAAGCAGGAATGGAGCCAGGAAGTGTAAGTATGGAAGCTCTTGCTGGTAAAGTTGCTACACCAACATATATGTTGATAATTGCCGGATTGGTAATGGTTGTTACTTTATGGACATCTAAAAAAGCTAAAGCTGTAGTTAAAACTTCTCTTGATTTAAGTCGCCAGCAAGAAGGTGATGAGCGTTTTGGATCATCTATTTTGGCTCGTTCAATTGTTCGTGCTTCTATTAACACTTCTAATGCCCTTAACAGCTTTCTGCCTGAGCGAATTAAAAATAGTATCAACAAACAGTTTGATTCTACAAACTACGACGAAAGACGTAAAAAGCTTGGAAAAGATGCTCCTGCCTTTGATATGCTGAGAGCCTCAGTAAATTTAGTTGTTGCCAGTATTCTGATTTCTTTGGCAACTAATATGAAATTGCCACTGTCAACAACTTATGTAACTTTTATGGTTGCAATGGGTAGTTCACTTGCCGACCGCGCATGGGGACGTGAAAGTGCAGTTTATCGTATCACTGGCGTTCTTTCAGTTATTGGAGGATGGTTCTTTACTGCATTTTCAGCTTTTACTGCAGCATTTATTATGGCATTATTAATAAGCTGGGCCGGCCTATGGATGATAGCAGTTCTTATTTTGTTTGCCTTATTTATGGTTTTCAGAACTCATCTAAAACCGAAAAAAGAAACTACTGTTGAAACTGAAGTTGCCGAATATGAAATTGAGGAAGTTGAAGGAGAGATTCCTGCTGAGAAAGTTTTATCAAAATGTACAAATAGTGTAACTCAGACATTAGAGCGCATTTCAGATATTTATTCTCAGACCTTACATGATTTCGAAGCTGAAGACAGAAAAGCTTTAAAAGAAATTAATAAGACTGTTAAAAACATTAATAAGAAAACGAAGAAACTTAAGAGCAATGTTTATCCTACAGTAATGAAACTGCAGGAACAATCAATTGACTCAAGCCTATACTACGTTCAGGTTATTGATTATTTAAGAGAAACTGCACACTGTCTTTCATTTATTTCTGAACCTTGTTATATTCATCTTGATAATAATCACAGAATTTTCAAACCAGAGCAATTTGAGGATTTAAATAACCTGAGTGCTGCAATAAAGAAATTTATTGCTGAAATGGTTTCAGTTATTAAAACGAATGATTACGATAAATTGGACGATCTAATGGAAAAAAGAGAGTCAATCCTTGAATCGATTCGTGGATATCGCAAAGCTCAGTTAAAGCGCATTAAAAATGAAAAGGCTGGCACAAAAGTTAGTCTGCTCTACTTAAACATTATGCATGAAACTCAAAACCTGTTGTTGCACATGATTAATTTAACAAAAGCACAACGCGATTTTGTTGATTTTCAGAAAAACTAATACACTACCATGAGGGTGTCCAAAAATTAAACATCAGAACAACGTTAGTTTCAATTTGTAATAAAATATCATTTTATGTCACCCCTAAATCCCCTGAAGGGGAC
>NZ_JBNGOX010000055.1:0-35217 GCF_050589785.1 Carboxylicivirga caseinilyticus
CCTTTTAGGGGAGGTTTGGTGGGGTATAATGAAAGTAAAGTTACAATTTGAAAGATTCCTTATTTGCAGAATCACTTTTTGGACACCCTCTTTTATTCGATTATATCTTCTGTCAGAATTTTTCGTAATCATCGTAGTCTCTTCCTAATTCAATATTGTAACCCACTTCGTGTGCTACTTCTTTTTTAGGTTGTTTTGGCGCCACCTTTTTCCCAACTTTCATCGATGGTTTAACCTTACTTACTTCCTTATCTTTTTGATTTGCTTCTGCATTATTTTCTCCGCTAAACACCAATATAGATTTACTTAACTGCACTGATAGGGTATCTAATTTTGTGGCAGCTTCTCTGATTTGCTCTGCATTGGCAGCGTTACGTTGAGTAACATTATTTAGCTGTTGAATAGCATTATTTATTTGTTCTACTCCTGTCACCTGCTCCATCGAAGCCAAAGTTATTTCCTTCACTAACTCAGCTGTTTTTTGAATTTCGGGAGTAATAACATCCAATTTTTGTGTGGCTTCTTTTGACGAATCAAGGGTGTCGACCGATGATTTGGTTATTTCTACAGCCGCAGCCTGACTTCTTTCTGCCAGTTTACGCACTTCTGCAGCAACAACAGCAAATCCACGTCCTTCCTGACCTGCTCTGGCAGCTTCAACAGCAGCGTTTAATGCAAGGATATTTGTTTGAAAGGCAATATCACTGATTACATTAATTTTCTCGGTAATCTCATTTATATTTTTGGCAGCAACTTTTGATGCCTGGTTACTCGCCTGAATACCTAAGGATGCCTTGCTGGCAATTTCTTCTGTTTGCTTTGAATTATCTGTATTCTGCTGAATATTGGCATACATTTCTTCCATTGATGAAGAAACTTCCTCGGCCGAAGACGCCTGTTGTGTAGCTCCTTCTGCCAGTTCAACAGCTCCGCTATTTAGTTTTTCACTGGCTTTAATAATTTCCTGAGATGAAGAAGTCACTTCATAGATTACAGTTTTAAGAGTTTCAACCATGGTATTTAAAGCTCTTGAAAGCGCACCTACCTCATCGTTACTGTTGGCAATAAACTCAACTGATAAATCGCCCTTCGCCAGTCTTTGTGCCTTTTCAATTCCTTCTTCAATTGGTTTAGAAATAGCCTTTGAAAGAACATAAACAAGAAATAGAAATAATACAAATACAACCACCAGGGCATAAATCAAAAACTGCTTTTGAAGCGAAACAATGGTTGAATTGTCATCACCCAATTTCATCATCAGATCAAGACCAACATCAGAAGTAGCACCAGTATCCCACATAATATTTTTTGCCAGCTCAAACCTTTTCAATTCAAGTAGTTTAACTTCTCTTAAATCTGTTAGATAATCAGTTAAAGAATTTAAAGCTATTTGAAGCTGATCATCAAAATCGCTACTATAACTACCATTCGTTTTTTTCTTTATTGAAGTAAGAATCTCCTGCTGTTCTTCCAGTGAACGATAGTCCTGTTTGTTATCATCAATCACCAACTGACTAACGAAATCGTTAATTAAAGCAGCTGTTTTATAGGTAGTAGTACCAACTCCTCCAGCCTCTTCTTTTAAGTTCTGACCTGCTTCAATAAATCGATCCATAGCAGCATTGGAAATGGCTTGTTTCTCGAAAAATTGACTGGTGACTTTCTTATATTGGATAATATTATTTTCAAGTACCGACATATCGATACCCTTCTCTAACATAACATTTCCTTTTCCTTGTAATACGGCTATCAGATTATCTAAAGCTGAATACATTCGGGCGTAACTGGCATCAGCACGATCGCGAAAATAAGTTTCACCTGTAAATTCAAAACTTCGTGAATATTCTCGGGTTTCTTTCCAGTATTTGTCGAGTTTTACTGATTCCCGAACAATAGGAATATATGTACTTGTCAACGATGAAGTACCATTATCAACTTTTTGTAAATTATACAATATAACTACTCCAAGTATCAATACAACGGCCATTATTACCGCAAACCCACTGCCAATCTTGGCACGGATTTTAAGATCTTTCCAACTCATACAGATTATTTTAATAGATAGCTTCCTTGGGTTTAAATATGGGAAAATTTATGTCTTTAATGAAATTTTTTATCGACAAAATATTACTTTTATCTGCTGAAATACCTTAGAACATAAATATACGCACGTTATGAAAATCCAAATTATTCTGGCAGCTTTCTTAATATTTCTTTCTGGTTGCTCTAAAAATGAGAACTATAAAATTGGCTTTCTTTATTCATCTGAAGTAACAAAACGATTTGTTATTGAAGGAAATTATTTCAAAGAAAGAGCTTCAGAACTAGGTGCAGAAGTTATGATAGACAATGGTAACGGTAATGAGGCTGTGCAGTATGACAAAGCAGTGGAAATGTTTGACTCTGGTATTGATGCACTGGTTCTTATCGCAATTAATGCTAACACAGCAGCATCCATTGTTCGTGAAGGACAAAACAGAGGTGTTAAGGTAGTTGCATACAACCGGATCATCTTTAATTGCGAACCCGATCTATACATTTCAGGCGACACCAAACAATTAGGCCAGTTAATGGTAAATGAAGTTTTGAAGAAAAGAAAAGATGGTAAGGTAATCATCCTTGGTGGTGACAAATATGACCGCAATGCGATTGGATTGCAAAATTCAATAGATGAAGAAATTAAACCTTACGTTGAATCCGGTGCCTTTGAGATTTTATATAAAACATACATTGAAGAATGGAGCGATAAAAATGCAGAATATGAAATGAAACAATTCATCTCATTAAGCCATGAAAAACCAGATATTGTTTTTGCCGGTTTCGATGGAATGGCTGATGCAGTAATCAAAGTTCTGGAAGAAAATGATATGATGGATGGTGTTTTAATTACTGGTCAGGATGCTGAAATTACCGGTGTAAAAAATATTATTGCAGGTAAACAATTGATGACAGCTTATCACCCGTTGAAATTGAATGCTTATACTGCTGCAGAATTGACAATAGACATGTTGAATGGAAAAAATATAGACAAAGAAAAATTAAGTTATACTTTTAATGGTTCTATTGAAGTACCTACCATTAAAATTCCTTCAATAGCAATTACCAAAGAAAACATTGATAAAGAGTTAATAGAAACCGGAGTTTACAAAAAACAAGAAGTATATAACTAATTAATAGTTTCTATTCTTCTTTTTACTTTTTCATGTAGTTTTTTGCTGAAGTCGCTATGAATGTAATTATCCAAGCGCATACACACTTCGGCAGAAAACTCTATTCCGTATGCAGCCACATGCATCCAGTCTTCTTTAGACAGATATAAATCTTTAGATTTAATAATATTAAAATCAAGAAAAGCCTTAATCATACCTGCATTAAAATTATCACCGGCACCTATTGTACTAACAGGCTCTATAACCGGAACTTTATAATGTCGGTAATGATTTTCACCAAAAGCATATACTCCATTTTTATTGGCTGTAATAATTAAGTTATTACAGTATTGGGCTACCTGTGAATAAACCTCTTTAGGATCATTAGTTCCGTATATATTCACAAAATCTTCATCACTTCCCCTGACTAAATCAGCCAATTGTAAATTCTCCTGAATAATTGGCAATAGTAATTCTCTGTTTTCCAGATGATGACTCCTGAAATTAGGATCATAAATGATGATAGCACCAGCTGATTTTGCTTTATGAAGATATTCAAGTAAACGAGGACGAATAACCGGATTTAATCCAAAAAAAGAACCAAAAACTAAAATATCACCAGGAGTAAAATCAGGTATTTCACCTACCAGTCTTTGCTTTGGATAGTCTTTGAAGAATTCATATTCGGCATCATTATTCTCATTAAGAAATGCCAGTGCCAAAGCCGATTTACCTTCATCGAAACGACAGATATAATCAGTATTAAGCTGATTTTCTTTGAGAAATTCCATAATCATCTGCCCCAAACGATCTGTTCCAACTTCACTAATAAAATAAGAGGATACATTCATACGAGCCAAAGAAACCATAGTGTTTAATGCACTTCCTCCGGCTTTTGCAGCAACAGGTTGATTATCTTTAAAAATCATATCCATTACTGTTTCCCCTAATCCAAAAACTCTCCTCATTCCCGATACTCTTTAATTAAAAAAGCCACTCCTATAATGGAATGGCTCTAATATAATTCAATTAATTTTATTTCACCAACTTACTGATGGTTTTAAAGACATCTGAACCTGCATAACGACATAGTTCGAATAACAACGATTCGTATGAAGTTATAATAACTCCTTCCTGTCTCATGCGTTCAATTGCATTCTGTTTATTCGCTAATGTACGCGAGCTAACACAATCTTCAACAACAACCGGATGATAACCTCTCTCCAGCAAATCTATGGCAGTTTGTAAAACACAAATATGTGTTTCCATACCCGCTAAAATAACAAACCGCTTTCCTGTCAATTCAGTTTTTTCCATCAATTTTGGTTCATCACAACAGCTAAACGCCATTTTTTCGATATGCGGATCTGTAGCAATTAGTTTTTCAATGGGTTCAATTGTTTCTCCCAAACCTTTCTTGTATTGCTCACTTACTACAACAGGTACTTCCAAAGCTTGCAATCCTTGAATTAATATCTCCACATTTTTTGCTAATTGCTCATGCTCATATATGTGAGGAAATAATCTTTCCTGGATATCAACAATCATAGCAACAGCATTATCTTTCAACACACGCATAATTATCTATTTTTTAACACACTAAAGTTAAGGTATTTATATTCATCAAAAAAACCTATGAGTTGCTCAGCAATGGCATCAACTCCTCCCACAACATCTGACTCAATATTAAGAGGTATAACTGGATCGTGAAGTGATAGCCGAAGTAAAAACCATCCTTTCTGAATCTCATCAGTACATGATACTCTTATTCCTTCGTAATTATCAGGTAAGATCTTCCAGTCATCCTTAGCATCCGCAAATTTACCCAGATCACGGATTACTTTTTCACCATATTCTTTAAAATCTTCGGTTTCAATTTTTATCCTGAACTCTTTACTCTCAGCCGGCTTTGGCAACGCTTCAATCAAGGTAGACAGCTGTTTCCCATCCTTCTTCAAACGTGCCATTTTAATCAGAATTTTGGTAACAAGATAGGCTCCATCATCCAAAAAATAATTCTCTTTTAAAGCTGCATGTCCCGATGTTTCAATGGCCAGCCAGGATTCTTTACCTGTTTCATTTAAACGAACAGACTCATTGATAACATTTTTATACCCTCTTTTAAATCTGTGATGCTTGGCTTTTAAATAATCATTAATAAACCACGACAAACCATCTGACGTGATGGAATCAGTAACGACTACTGAACCCGGATGTTCTTCATTAATAATCGCGGCTGAAAGGGCAACAAGTTCATTCCTGTTTACGGGATTTGCATTATTATCCACAATGGCAGCTCTGTCAACATCTGTATCAAAAATAATTCCCAGATCAGCTCCAGTCTCTTTTACAGCTTTACAAATTGATTGCATGGCCTGCTCATCTTCGGGATTAGGAATATGATTTGGAAAATTACCATCAGGTTCCAGAAACTGGCTGCCATTAATATCGGCACCCAACTCTTTCAACACTTTATGAGCATAAAATCCACCGGCCCCATTACCCGCATCCAGTACAATTTTAAAGCCTGAAAGAGGTTGGTTGTAATTTTGATTATCGTTTACCTCTTTTTTTATTTTTTCTGCAAGTATTTTAGAATAAACATCAATAAAATTAATGTCCTCTATAATTCCAACAGAATTATCTGAAAGATATGTTTCAGAAGCGGCAATATCCAGAATCTCGGAAATATCAGCTTTTTCGAGGCCTCCTCTAGAAGTAAAAAACTTCAATCCATTGCGATTAAAAGGAAGATGACTTGCGGTTAACATCACACCTCCATCGGCCAGATATGGTTCTGTAACGGTTGTCATAAACATTGCAGGTGTTGATGCCAGATCACAATCCATAACATCAGCTCCCTGATCCGAAAGTCCCTTAATAAATGATGCTTTCAGTGCTGGACCCGAAAGACGAGAATCCATTCCCACAGCAACCTTTAACCTTTTACCATCATTTTGCTTTTTAAGCCAGGTAAAAAAAGCCTTTGCTAACTGATAAACAACCTTTTCATCCAGGTTTACATTCTCTCCTGGCACACCTTCCAGTGCAACTCCTCTGATATCGGAACCATTCTGTAAACTCTTCCAGTTAAATTCCATAGACCTATTATTTTATACCGGCTGCCTTTCTCGATTTATCACCCAGATATCCTCCATGATGACGCTTTGCATAATCAGCATTGGTAAAATTGATTTTTTTCATCAGCAAAACAACCAAAATATCACCAATCACCGTCATAGTGGTAGTAGATGTGGTTGGGGTCAAACCTAGCGCACAAACTTCTGTTGGATTTCCGGTACTGATGCAAACATCAGATTCCTGCGCCAAAACAGACTCTGTATTACTGGTTATTACAATAATTTTAATATTAGGACGAAGACCACGGGCTAAATCAATTAGTTCAATTATCTCACGTGTTTTTCCGGAATTGGATATCATCAGCATAACATCGTTTTCCTGCACAACTCCTAAATCGCCATGTTGAGCTTCGCTTGGATGCAAAAATACTGCTGGTGTTCCGGTTGAACTAAAGGTGGTGGCCATATTAATTGCAATCTGACCGGCTTTACCCATACCAGTTGTTATAAGCTTACCTTTTTGCTCATGAACCTGGCTATAAATAAGATTAACGGCTTTTTCAAAATCATCGGTTGCCGGAATATTCTGTATCGCTTGCGCTTCATGTTGTAAAAGCGCCTTAACTTCCTCTAGAATCATATATTGAATTTTTTCAAAACAAAGGTATTATTTTAGTTTGCAAAAGACCATGTCAAATGGCATCCTAATTTATTTATATTAAATCAAAAGCCGGATTAATCCAATCCTTATAACTTTCAATGTTATTATACTTCTTCAGTTTCCTGAAATGGCGTTTGCCTTCTGTTGAAGATGATAAAGGATAAAACCAAAAATCATTAAAATAGTTAAAAGCCTGATTCCAGTTTAATGCATTCTTCATAACCAAATCAAAATAAACCTGATGAAACAACCTAAATCGCTCACCTTTTTGCTTTTCATCTAATAAATTAATGATTGAAGGATCTCTTAACATACCACGCCCCAACATCACTGCTTTTATATCCGGAAATCGATTATAAATATCTTGAATATCATCATTTGTTATAAGATCACCATTTGCAACTAACGGAATATGAGTATTATCAAACATTCTCTCAAAATCAATCCAATTGGGTTGGCCATTATATTTTTGCGTTACTAAACGAGGATGAATGATGATTTCGTGTATTGGAAACTTATTTAAGACTTGCAGAATTTCTAAGCCCTGATCGGAATGATTCAGTCCAGCACGCATTTTAATGGATAACCTCACATGAAGGTCCTTACTGAAAAAATCACTTAATAGTTGCTCAACCAAATAAGGCTCTGACAACATACCTCCTCCCTTTTGCCTTTTTACAAGCATTGGAAACGGACAACCCATATTTATGTTTACTTCATCAAAACCAAGTTTACTTACCTTTTGCGTAAAATCAATTAAAAATTTCGAATTATTGCTTGCAACCTGAGGAACCAAAACACAACCTGCATTTATCACCTGATCCAGTTCAGGTAATAGTTGTGGATCAGAAAAGCTATCTTTCTCTTCCTCAAAAAAAGGCGTAAAATACTTATCTACAACCGAATAAACTTCATTTAAAGCTCTTCTGTAAAACACATTCGTATACCCTTGTAATGGAGCCAGATATATAGGTTTTATTGAATTCAAAACACAAAATTGTTTTTTAATAGATTGTAAAAATATTGAAATTTTAAAAAGCCTTCTTATTACCTTGATTAATCTTAGTTGGCACTGATATCATTATAAGAAAATTTAGTTATTTTGTGGAAATAAGTTTTATCGAAAGAAAACGAAACGAAATGAATGACTTCGATCCAAATACAACAGTCGGCCGACGCGGACTTATACTTAAGATATTAGATGACAGAGGACAGGTTAACGTACATGAACTTAGTGAACAATTTAATGTAAGCGAGGTAACTATACGAAACGACCTTACTCAGCTCGAGCACAAGAATTTGTTGATACGTGCCAGAGGTGGAGCCATTAAAACGGACAAGGTTAATCTTGAAATAAAACTCTCAGACAAAAAAATACAACATTCAAAAGAAAAAGAAGCCATTGGTAAAAGGGCTGCCAGATTAATTGAGGACGGCGACACAATTGTTTTGGATTCCGGAACAACGACTAAAGAAGTAGCGAATCATCTTCTTAGATTCAAAAATCTTACTGTTATAACCAACGCATTAAACATTGCAGCTCCTTTAGCTGAAATGGAACACATCAATATTATTATGCCGGGAGGTGTGATGCGTAAAAAATCTCTTTCACTGGTCGGCTCTATAGGTCAGAATAATCTGAAAAATTTCTTTAGTGATAAACTATTTATTGGTGCAGATGGAATTGATGCTCAACTGGGTATCAGCACACCACATATCGAAGAAGCTGCCTTGAATCGCACTATGCTTAAAATGGCCAAAAAAGTTATCCTGGTTGCTGATTCCAGCAAGTTTAAAAAACGAAGCCTGGCAATTATTGGTCAACTCACCGACATAGACGTAATTGTTACTGACAGAGGATTAGCTGAAGACGATTACGAAAAACTAATTAACGCTGGTATTGAAGTAATAATAGCCGATTAGGAAAGATTTTGAACATACCCAATGGTTATAATGTTAAAACTGTATAAACCTTAGCATATATGATCATTATAATTTCACCTGCCAAAACACTTGATTTTGAAACAAAGGTTCCGGCAACCTCAAATACAGATATACGTTTCCCAAAGGAAGCCACTGCATTGGTAAAACAGCTGAAGAAATTAAAACCAGCTGCATTATCAGAATTGATGAGTATAAGTTCGCCTCTGGCAACGCTTAATCATCATCGTTTTCAGCTTTGGCAACACCCATTTAATGAAGCAGAAACAAGAGCGGCCTTATTTGCCTTTAAAGGAGATGTTTACACCGGAATAGATGCTTACTCATTAAATACAAATGAGGTGGATTATGCCAATTCACACCTTCGTATTTTATCCGGATTATATGGTTTGCTTCGTCCTTTGGATAACATTATGCCTTACCGCCTTGAGATGGGCACAAAGCTTGAAATCAGTTCAAAAAAGAATCTTTACGACTTCTGGGGCGATAAAATCACCAAGCTTCTTCTGAAAGATATGAACGAAAATAAAGAAGAAGTCTTGATTAATCTGGCATCCAATGAATATTTTAAGTCAATTGACCGAAAGAAACTAAAAAAACAAATTGTTACACCCGTTTTTAAGGATCAGAAAAATGGTGAATATAAGGTAATTAGTTTTTTTGCAAAGAAAGCCAGAGGATTAATGACTCGTTTCATCATTCAGAACCGAATTGAAAATCCGGATGATCTGAGAGCATTTGATCTGGATGGATATTATTATCATCAGGATTTATCTAAACCAGATATGCCAACGTTTGTACGTGACCACCCATAATCCATTTATTTGGATTTAGAGTTGATCCGTTAATTTTTTTGTATTAACTTTTAGTCAATACAAATATGAATTAGGAGACAAATTATTAAAACACACATCTATGAGTCAAAACAAATTAATTCTCCAGCGATATGGTAACTTACTAAAAGAGGAATCTTTAGTAACCATGAATGACAAGATTCTTCCAAACACCTTTGTATTGGAAGCTCCGGAACCCTTCCCTGGATATTTTGGCTACTACAGTGATATCCCTTCTGATTCTAAACCTTTATATTTATACCTGGTTTTAAAACAGCTCTATACACTGGAAGAAATTACACGTGCCACCCAAAATATTAAGCATTATTTTGGCACCGATTTTAATGCAGCTGCTGGTACTGTAAATATTTATAATAAAATGTTTCATGTAATTAGAGTTAGACACTTGGATAGTTTTGATCAGATAGCAGATTTACAACAAGGCTACCTTGATCAAGGAATAGAATTCAAGAAGAAACCTAAAAACATTGAAGGGAAAGCAATCATCCGGTTGAAAAAGTTTTTTATGCTTGAAGAAATAGAAGATGGAGTTTATTTCGATTTAGACGAGAAAGATCATGGCTACTTTACAATACCTTACAAATTAACCTGGAAGTTATTTGAAGATATTACCCGAAAAGCCAAGCATAACTGGGATCATAGTGTGTTTGATGCTGCGATTGGACACATACATGCCGATTTTGGTATCAGAGATATAATAAGGATTTACAACCCTAATATTGATCGAAATTACCTATTAGAAATACGTAAGATTTATCTCGACAGAATTAAATAATTATTGAATATCAGATATAGATACCCGTTTCTTTTGATTCGGGTATTTTTTTTAGACTATTTGGTCGAATTTTTCTAAAATTTAACATTAAAAGGTAAACCAAATCCTATTCTTTTACCTTTATTTACATGTAATATTCATATATCAAATCAAAAATGTTTAAACCTAGTAAACATCTGAATCTTATTCATGCTGCTTTTGCTCTGCTTTTGGTATCATCCTTTAGCTGTCAAAACAGTAGCTACCAATCACAAAAAGTGGAATCACAAACCATCTATTTGGATGATTCTTTCAAAGAGGATCAATCAGTGGTTGATTTTATAGCCCCTATTAAGGACAGCATAGACATTCAAATGAATCAGATAATTGGTTATGCTGCAAGAACTTTGGACAAGAATTTACCCGAAGGATTGTTAACTAATTTTGTATCAGATCTGATATTGGAAGAATCCAGAGCTGTCTGCCAGAATAATGATAAGAAACTTCCTCAGCCGGATATGGCCTTAATGAATCACAAAGGTCTCAGAACCATCATTGAAGAAGGTCCGGTAACCGTTAATAACATCTTTCAATTAATGCCTTTCGAGAACGAAATTGTGTTGGTTACCTTAAACCGCGAACAAACAATTGAGTTTTTGGATTACATAGCAAGTGAAGGCGGTGATGGAATAGCCGGTGCTACATTTACTATTAAAAATGGCAAAGCTTCAAACATAAAAATTAATGGTCAACCCCTTAGCAGAGAAAATTATGTTGTAGCAACTTCTGATTACCTTTCTAAAGGAGGCGACCATTATGATGTTTTCAAGAAGGGAACTGTAACAGAAACCAAGGTTAAGTTACGTGATATGATTATTGATCATATTAAGAAACTCGAAGCCAACAATCAAAAAATTGACGCTAAACTGGATAACCGAATCAAATGATGAAACACGACAGACGTAAATTTATTAAACAGATTGGTGCCGGTACTATAGCCATGGCTGCTGTTCCGCAACTTTATTCATGTTCAGACAAAGAAGTTCGTTTAACCATTTTACATACCAATGATGTTCATAGTCAAATTGAACCATTACCGGCTAATCATCATGAATATCCTAATGGTGGCGGCTACGCCAAGCGGGCAGCTTTAATAAGTAAGATAAGGCAGGAAAGCGAGCATGTTTTATTACTTGATTGTGGCGACATATTTCAGGGCACACCTTACTTTAACTTTTTCAAAGGTGAGCTGGAATTAAAACTTATGAGCAAAATGGGCTACGATGCAGCAACCATCGGAAACCATGAGTTTGATAACGGAATAGAAGAACTGGCAATTCAATTAAAAAAGGCCTCCTTTCCTTTTGTGTGCAGCAATTATACCTTTGACAATACACCTCTTGAAGGAATGACCTTGCCATACCTGGTAATTAACAAAGGATCATTAAAAATTGGTATAGTAGGCTTAGGTATTGAGTTGGATGGTTTAGTTACCAGTGATCGATTTGGAAATACAAAGTACATAGATCCAGTTGAAGTGGCTAATAAAACTGCTCAATTACTGAGAGAAAAAGAGAACTGCGATTACATTATTGCATTATCACATTTAGGTTTCGAATACAAGGATGACAAAATATCGGATATAAAATTGGCAGAAAACACTTCAGAGATTGATATGATTTTAGGTGGCCATACTCATACTTTCATGAAAGAACCTACCTTTGTAAAAAACAAGCTGGGTAAAGAAGTTGTCATAAATCAAATGGGTAAATCAGGCATTTTTCTTGGTCGCCTCGATGTTTCTTTTTCTAAAGGCTCTACTCAACCTACTGTAATTAATAAATTATATCATGTCTGAAAAATTAATCTTATCTGATAGTGCCATTGATCAACTTTGTGAACAACACAAAGAGGACCCTCATTTTTCAACAATTGCGTTACCACGTTTACGATTACTAAATAAACTTCAGGTATTTTTTATTGATGAAGCCCGATTGATATGGGAGATCGTATATTCCCCTATCAATAAAGCCACAAACTGTGTAAGAATTCACTTAAACGATCCTAATGAAAGATTTGCCTTTTATTACGAGATACCTTTAATGCAACGCTTTGACTTACATTTATACCTGGGCAATAATACATTTAACTTCTTCGAAGCACATCCTTTATTGATTGAAAAGAAAGTAATTGAAAAGGATGAATTTGATGTAAAAGCTACGAATCATACACTACCACATCTTGATTTAAATGTACCCAAAGCAAGATTTGAGAGGCCTTTACTTGAAGAAGATATTACCCTTGACAGCGTGCGTGAATCGCAAATATACTCTAATGTTTCTAAAGCATTTTTAAAGTTCAATGAAGGCCTTTTCAATATTATAAACGCCCAATGGATGTTATAAAAAAACCCCGCCAGAAGCGGGGTTTTTCATATATTTTAAACTATAGTTTATTCAATCGGCAATTGACGTTTAAAACTCTCATCAAGAGAAATAATAGTTTCAGTAGCAGAAATACCTGCAATCGACTGTAATTTATCGTGCAATATTCTTTTCAGATGCTCATTACTTTTTGCATAAATTTTGATAAAGATAGCATACTGACCAGTAGTATAATGACACTCAACAATTTGTGGGATATCCTCCAACATCTTCACCACTTTATCAAACAAACTTGCTTTTTTAAGAAAGATACCCATAAAAGCACAAGTATGATATCCAATTTTTGTTGGGTTGATGATAAACTCAGAACCTTTAATTACACCCATATTCATTAAACGTTGAATACGCTGATGAATAGCGGCGCCTGACACCTTACATTCCCTGGCTACTTCCAAAAAAGGAATACGTGCATTTTTGGTAATCAGTGATAAAATCTTCTTATCTAAGCTATCGATTTGTGAATTGCTCTCCATACTAAATATGACAATTGTTAGAATTTGTAAATAAAATTACACTTTCATTGATAATTTGGTACGAAAATAATCTATATAAATTTAATATCCAATGAAATTGGTTTCAAATCTTAATTACTTTCATAACATCAGTAACAAATAATAACCACTCACCCCTAATTCAAACCTCTCTTTTTCAAAATATTAATAATTCAATTGCAAAAAAAGAGCATTCTCTAATGATAATTTATAAGCACTTATTTAAATCAACATTAACTCATTGGTAACGTTCCCGAACTGGGGAATTGATAAACTTTTAATTCAAATTCAGGTAAAACAGCCAAGATATGATCCATAATATCAGCTTGTATCGATTCGTAATTGGCCCATGCCTGATCGTTACTAAATACATAAAATTCAATTGGTAAACCCTTTTCAGTCGGTTGCAGATGACGAACCAAAAAAGTCATTTCATTGTGTATCTTAGGATGATTATGCAAATACGATTCAAGGTATTTCCGGAATAATCCAATATTGGTTAGTCTTCGGCCATTTACTAAAACACTCTCGTCAATCTTATTCTCCTTGTTATAATTTTCAATCTCTTCCTGTTTTAATTCAATATATTCCTTTAGAAAGTGAATTTTTTTAAATCGATCCAGCATTTCTTTAGAACAAAACTTGACACTGCTCATATCAATATTTACAGCACGTTTAATCCGTCGGCCACCGGAATCTTCCATTCCTTTCCAGTTCATAAATGGATGCGAAACCATTTCATAAGTAGGAATTGTTGTTATTGTTTTATCCCAGTTTTGGATTTTCACAGTATTAAGAGAGATATCCAAAACGGTTCCATCAGCATTATGAGATGGCATACTAACCCAGTCTCCTACCCTGACCATCTTATAAGCAGAAAGTTGAACACTGGCTACTAATCCCAGGATTGTATCTTTAAATATCAATAATAACACAGCTGCAATGGCACCTAAACCGGTAAATAAAGCTCCCAGCTTAACATTGAACACAATTGACACCACAACCAATACTCCAATAAAGTATCCAATGATCTGGGCAACCTGAATGTATCCTTTAATTGGTCTTTCCTGGGCATAATCATGCGATTCGTAAATATCCATGATAGCACTGAAAAATGCTGTCAGACTCCACACAAAAACCACAACCAGGTAAATCATAATTCCTTTATGAACCAATTCACCTATCTGCGGAAAATCGTTGAAAACAATACCATTAAAAACATACAATACAAATGCAGGAGCCAAATGAGATAATCGTTGAAAAACCTGTCGATCCACAAAAAAATCATCATTCTTCGATTTGGTCTTTCTAATAATTCTTTCAATGGCCTTAATAATGTAATATTTGGTAAGCTTATTAACCAGATAACTGATCAACAATACAATAACTGCCAATACAATAACTTTCAGAAGTAAACCGGACGTATCCGATAATCCCAAACTGGTAAAATACTTATCAATCCAACTATTAATTATATTATCAAATTCGATGGTTCCTTGCGTTTCTGTCGCTTCCATTATTTACTCTTTTATTCTTGATTTATGGTTTAAAACTGTATTTTTAAAATTTCTGATAAAAATAGATCAATGCAAAAACTATTAGTAAATATCATTATCTTTTTTGGAATGACAAGCTGTTTAACAGCTCAATCCTTTTTTGATAAACATTTTGAAGATAAATCAATGCGAATTGATTTAATACTTGCCGGCAATAAACAAAATCAAACGGTATATATAACCGAATTAAAGAAAGAACCCTACTGGGGCGGTTCTAAGAACAATCTGAAAGATCAGTTCAATTATGGAGAATATCGCTTTTTCATTATCGATGAAAACACAAGCGACACCTTGTATTCAAAAGGTTTCTGTACTCTGTTTGAAGAATGGCGCAGTACCGAAGAGGCTAAACACATTAACAAAGCTTTTTACCAAACTGTGACTTTTCCTTATCCCAAAAATGAATTCACATTTATTTTGAATGAACGTCACCGGGATGGCAGCTTTTCAACAATGTTGACCCAAAAGATTGATCCATCTGATGTGAATATCAGACAAACACAAACCGGAAAATACGAGGTCGCTCAGATCATCAACAACGGTCCATCCCATCAAATGGTTGATCTTTTATTTATCGCTGAAGGATATCAGGCAGATGAAATGGACAAATTCAAAAAGGATGTAAAAAAACATGCTGATTATCTATTGAAACAGTCTCCATATCTTGAGAATAAAGAAAAGTTTAATTTTTGGGCAGTTTGTTCGCCTTCTCAGGAAAGTGGTCCCAGCGAACCCGAAAAAGGCGTTTGGAAAGAAACGGCTGTTCAAGCTGCTTTCAACACCTTCTATGTTGACAGATACCTGGAGTCGACTAATGTAAAAGCAATTCGTGATATTGCAGCAGAAGCACCTTATGACCACATTGTAGTTCTGGTTAATTCGAAGCGATATGGAGGAGGCGGTATTTATAATCATTTCTCTTTAGGAACATCAGATAATTATCTGGCCCACGAGGTGATGATTCATGAAATAGGACATGGCCTGTTTGGTCTGGCTGATGAATATTACACATCAGATGTAGCGTATCAGGATTTCTTCAACCTGAAAGTAGAACCCTGGCAACCCAACATTACTACTTTAATTGATTTTAATTCGAAATGGCAATCGATGCTTTCATCACATACTCCTGTGCCGACGCCAGCCGATTCAGAATTTGAAAATACAACCGGTGTTTTTGAAGGAGGCGGTTATGTTTCAAAAGGTGTTTATCGCCCCGCCATCAACTGTAGGATGAAATCAAATGAAGCCAAAGGTTTTTGTGAAGTCTGCAAAAATGCAGGCGATAAAATGATAAAATTTCTAACTCAATAAATACAAAATGAACTACATAGCAGCTAACAACCGATATGAAACAATGATTTATAATCGTTGCGGACGCAGTGGTTTGAAATTACCCGCCATCTCATTGGGTCTGTGGCATAATTTCGGATCTGCCGATGTTTTTGATAACTCGCGCTCGATACTGCTTCATGCATTCGACAACGGTGTGACTCATTTCGATCTCGCTAATAATTACGGACCTCAACCCGGTTCAGCAGAAGAAACCTTAGGTCGTGTATTAAAAAGTGATCTAGGGAGCTATCGCGATGAATTGGTAATATCATCCAAAGCAGGGTATTACATGTGGGAAGGACCATATGGAGAATGGGGATCGAAGAAGAACCTGATTGCCAGTCTGAACCAAAGCCTGAAAAGAATGGGATTGGAATATGTTGATATTTTTTATCACCATCGTCCCGATCCGGACACTCCTCTTGAAGAAACCATGGCTGCACTTGATTTAATTGTTCGTCAGGGTAAGGCTTTATATGTCGGTTTATCGAATTATACGGCTGAACAAACACAAAAAGCAGAATCGATATTGCGTGATTTAGGTACCCCATGTTTAATTCATCAACCGCGATATCACATTTTTGATCGATGGGTTGAAGGTGGATTACTGGATGTATTGGATAAGAGAGGAATTGGCTGCATTCCGTTCTCACCATTAGCACAAGGCCTGCTAACAGACCGTTATCTGAAAGGAATACCTGAAGACTCAAGAATGGCTAAAGCCCATTTTTTGAAAGAATCGATGCTAACCGATGTGAAACGTAAAGCCATTACTGAACTTAATGCAATGGCTCAACAACGCGGACAATCGTTGGCACAAATGGCTATTGCCTGGTTATTGAGTCATAAAACAGTTACTTCAGTGCTTGTTGGAGCTTCATCTACCAACCAATTAGACAATAACCTGGCTGCTTTAAATAATATTGAGTTTACAGCCGAAGAACTTGAAAAGATTGAGACAATATCAAAACCCGTTTGGGCATAAGTCGAATTGAAATCAAAAAAGCTGCCTCATATTATTTGAAGGCAGCTTTTTTAATATTTTCCATTGTCTAGTCCTGAAATAGCGTTACACAAAAAGTAAAGCTATGAAAGAAGAAACTAAAGCAAAGTATGTTAAGCGCACACAGAAAGACTACTCTATGTCTTTTAAATTACATGTTGTTCAAGAAATTGAACGAGGTGATTTAGGTATAAAAGCTGCGACCAGAAAGTATGGAATTCAAGCCCATAGTACTGTTACTAACTGGCTCAGAAAATATGGTAACTTTGATTGGGAGAATCAAACACCATCGTATATGCCGAAATCAAAAGATCAAAAAATACTAGAGTTGGAACAAAAAATTAAACTTTTAGAGAAGCAAAAAGCTTTTCTGGAACACCAGGCCGAGCGGGCCGACAAAAAAGCTATATTCTTTGACATGATGATTGATATGGCTGAGAAAGAGTTTAATATCCCAATACGAAAAAACTCCTTACCCGAGGAATCGAATACTTTAAAACATCGCAAAAAGAAACAATAGTTTCTACCTGTAGATTACTCGGGGTAAGCCGACAGGTTTATTATAGAGCTAAACAAAGTTCATCAAGGCGTCAACAACGAGCTGAGGAAGTCATCAAGCTTGTTCAATCTGTTCGTGTCAGAATGCCAAGGTTAGGTACTCGCAAACTTTATAAGGTTCTTTACGAACCATTGCGGGAGCTTCATGTAGGGAGAGATACATTATTTGCCATAGTAAATGCCAACCATATGTCCATTAAACCAATACGAAGTTATCGAACAACAACCAACTCGCACCATAGATTCCGTAAGCATAAGAACCTAGTGTCCGAAATGACTATCTCTCGGCCCGAGCAGGTTTGGGTATCAGACATAACCTATATTGGCAACAGAGGCAATCATCATTATTTGTCATTAATAACTGACGCTTACTCTAAAAAAATCGTAGGCTATAATTTATCTGACAACCTAAATGTTGAGGGTGCATTAGATGCTTTAAAGAAGGCCATAAAAAAACGAAAATATGAGAAAGAGCCGCTAATACATCATTCAGACAGAGGTATTCAATATTGTAGCAATCAGTATCAAAAGCGATTGAATAAGAGTAATATATTAACTAGTATGACTGAATCTTATGACCCATATGCTAATGCCATTGCAGAGCGTGTTAATGGAATTATAAAAGGGGAATTTGAACTAGAGAAATATGCTCATAATAGTAAAGTCCTAAAGGCACTTGTGGCAGAAAGTATTGAGACATATAATAAATTAAGACCTCATTTTTCATGTGGCATGCTTACGCCAGAACAAATGCACGAACAACGAAAAGTAAAAATCAAGAAGTACAGCAAAAAATTAGTCCCCAAGGGTACCCTTGGGGACTAACAAGAATGTTATTATTTTAGTCCAATAATCTGTAACGGTTATTTAGGACTAGTCACATTCTTAATTATTGAAAAGGTAATCTTTAATCTGTAGGAATGAAATTCTTTATTGGATTATTAATTTATATGTATCGCTCACCTCGTCAGAGCTAACTGAAAGAATATAAATTCCTTTTTCCAATGTAGAACTATTTAATTTCAATTCTGAACTTTTTGTTTGGGTACTAACCATTAAGCGTCCACCTAAACTGTATACATTCAGATAAACATCCTTTCCCTCTTCGTTGCTAAACGTGATTTTAACCTCATCACCAGATATAGCAGGATTTGGATAAACAGAAAGGTTTTGACTTATCTTTGTGTTCTTCTCGATTGAAGTTGGGATTGTAATGTTTGATAAAGTCTCATCCCATTGATACCAGCGAACATTCCAGTGTGCTCTTTCTTTTATTCCATCAACAAGTTTCAATCGATAATCGAAATGTGATTTTCTTGTTTGCTCTCCTTCGTAAATAAAATCAGTATTACAAATCACGGCAAAAACAACATCATTGGCTGCAGGCTTATCAATATTCAATGTACATTCTCCACCAAATACAGGTTCTCCATACACAACCGACCCATCAGTAGCTCTGTAACACAGTTGGCAACTCATATTATTCCCTATTGGTCTAAAATCGACTGTAACCTTATCTGCATTTACAATTAAAGGAATTTGATTGGCACCCGACCATCCAGGAGTTGTTCTGTATTCAGGTGTAAGCAATCCGGTACCATCGTCTGATGTTTTAGCATATGGTGTTGCATACCAAACCTCAGGATTTAACCATGAAGGTTGCCATTCAGCTTGTATACTACCTCCAAAATTAGCGTCCAACAGATTACGACATGCTCCCGACCATGGGCCTATATCCAACATTGCCTGTTTAGCCCTGTATTCCATAATCAATCGCCTTGTTTGATATTCGCCTAAGGTATCAGCTATCCCCTCTAAAACCCTATTCTCACAGTATCTCCATATCCAGGCCACACTATGATCACCAAAAATCTGACTGAAGATTACCGGAAACAGGTTTCCATATTGATTACCTCCTAGCAAGTTACGCCAGGTACAAATTTGCTGATCCCCATCAAACATATTTACACCTTCTGCCGATGGCCCACCAAAACTATCATCCTGCAGCCAGCCAGAGTAGCACTCAATAGGCATGAATGGTGCAATTAAGGCGCCTGCATTCAAGAATCCCATAGACAAATAATCTCCTGACTTCTGTGATTCCATTTCCTGCTGTAACCAGGTATTTCCACCCTCGTGAAACCATGCTGCATTTTTAGCTCCAGGTAAATCAGCCAACACTGCATGAATTCCTTCGTGTATCATTGCACCCATTTGTCCCTCACGATCTCCGTATGTACATGCTGGATCGAATGAGTAAACCGGATAATAAGAAGCTAAAACCATTGGCCAACTTTGCCCTTGATAATCGATACTTCCCATCCAGCCACCTAAGGCTGTATTATCGGCATTATCAGTGCATAAACCAGATCCAAATAGATAGATCGCACTTCTGTATCCGTTTTTTGCCCTTTTATCAGGTGGCCATCCCATCACATCCCTGAAATAAGCAAAATCCTGATTGAATCGATCTAACATTGGAGTAATAGCTGCTTCTGTAATTTCATCACGGGCATTGGGCCCCCAAACAAATGTCCACCATCCTGAGGACTGGCGACCGGCCACATTTGCACAATCATCCAAATCCTGTGTTGGCATTTCCAATTCAGGATATTCATCCTTAAAATCGTAATAAATAGGAGGATCATAAGCCGGCCAATTATAAGCCGAACCATTATTACCAGAACTCACTGTAAGATTAACTCGACTCTGAGAATAACCCCCACAATCATTAATACACACAATCTCATATGCTCCCGACTGATTCAATTCAACATTCCCCAGATAGATATTATCGACACCAGAAGCTATAAAACCATCAGGACCAAACCAGTATATTTCAGCTTCTTCTGCAACCTGGGCTGTAATGGTAACATCATCACCAACCGTAACAATAATATTCGATAGTTGTACCTGTTCGCCATCGTTCACCTGTACTGAAGCAATAATCTCAGAAGCTGCACAAGGAGCTTCATCAGAGGCAAACACCTGCCATTCAATAATACCTGTAGAAGTATTACTTTTCATGGTAATACGAATTTTATTCGCCCAAACTCCCATTGAAAGAGAATTATTGATATTCAAATCAATTCCGATCTGACCAGCATGTATCCAGTTTACGCCATTCCAGTATTCAATATATGCATCAGTTGGCTTAGAAATTCCACCTCCATCAGACCACCAAAACACAGAAGTGGATTCAATATTAATTGCTGTTGGCCACTCATATTGCACCCAGTTATAGGTATTATAAAAAGATTCACCATTCCAGTTACCATAAGCTCCTGCAGCAGGCTTAGCTGTTGAACTGGTTGATGAAACACCATCGTTAACAGCACCTAAAGTCTCCCATGGCGATACATGTGATGTGGAAACAGTTGCCTCCAAAGCTCGGTTAGTTATTGTTTGTGCCCTGGAACTTTCCGTCCAAAGAAACAAGAAAAGTAAGAATAGATTAAAAAAAGTACTTTTTAGCTTCATATTACATAGATTTATTAGTTAAGAAAACTGATTTAATCGATTGTAGATTCAGTTTCAAAACTATGTATTGAAATACCTCTGACTATATCACATATATTTATTTTACTGGCACAGATGTTTAGTAAGCTTAGAAACTAAAACGGATAAAATTAAGAAGCATGTAACAATTAAATGTTGAATGCCTTAACTCAAACCCAGTTTTTTCATTTCATAATGAACAACTTACAAATAAAACCTCCATTTCCTCTGATGTAAAGCAATACAAAAACAAGGACTAATACTGTTACATTCTCATCATTGGAAACATATAAATTAATCATCTTTGAGATTGTATACCTTTGTAAAATATCAGCTACACCTATATCAAATAACAATAAATCCATTTATTGCTCTATAATTTTACAGATTGTTATTTCAGGGATATTCTATCTTACATTTTATTGCTAAAGAATAATTATTCTTTAATTTTGACTTGTAAAGTTTACAAGCGATACAACATGGAATATTTAAAAGCAGCTTACTCATTAATTTCTTTAATCAAGGAAACCAACTTAACTATTTTGGCTAGTACAGATAAGCTTGTTAAAACGCCCAATTACATGTTTATCAAAAACAATGATTCTATTGTGCAGGAGGTTAAAATGACTGCTTTTTGTAACGAATTTGTTAATAACACTCTTAGAAATATTCCTTCGCAGGCTTTTGTAATGACTGATATTGCCACCATGGATGTTAAAGGACAAAAGCTTACATATGTTCTTTATAAAGGTTATCATTCTAAAATAGAAAAAGGTCTGGTTTTCTACCAGTTAATCAATCAAGAGACATTCGAACCAATAGAATCTCTTCAGTTCAGTAATGTGGAGGACAATATTTTTTATCAGATTAAAGCTCCACAAAAAGAAGAAAGTTCGTGTAATGCGATGGAAACGGATAAAGAAATTAAAGGAGGCAAAAGCATTGTGTTTTTCATTGGTCATATGGATGAAGAACGCTTAATTTACGATATCCAACGCCTAATATTTGACACTGTTAACAACGTTAAAAATCACACAAAACTTCATTTCGAATTTATTATCAATATTTCTCGGTTTGGAGGAAAACCTTCTGCCGACTTATTATCCAAGGTAGAAGCCATTGATGAATTCACACAAAAAAACCTTTACCCTGAATATCCCAATGTTACATTTACTTTTGAATTTGAGAACGAAGAAAAATAAGCTTCTCACTATCAATTCAGATGTTTTTGATTCTGTTATCTAGTTCGCATTTTATTTAGAATTGAGTAACCTCACCCTTATTTTGCAATTGACTACATAAAATCAACAATTCACTTCATTGCATTTTTATTAGGTGTTTATTGGTTTTAATATTGCTTTATCAAATATTGATTAAAAGTAAAATTTAAACTAAATAATATGAACCGGACATTTACCAAACAATACAAGGTTAAGAGCCTATTGGTTTTTGCTCTGCTGTTTTCCACCATTTTTGGTGAAACTTTAAAGGCAGACGAAAAGCCAGCAAAAAAAACAAAAGTTTTTGTTTATGAAGATGGAAACTTCACTATTTCATCCGTATCTGAAGATTTTCCATTTGATCTGAAATATCAGGGCATTATTGAAATATCAAGCGATGATAAAATGATTAATTCAATCTCTCCTGGTGGATTTGTAGAAATTAATAAAACTGCATTTGGAAACAATCGTCGTCTGTTCATTCATGCTGATGACAACAGCAAGCTTACCTATGAGTATTATGTGGGCAAAACAAAAACTTCTTTTGAGCCTGAAGGTAAAAAATGGTTAGCAGAGATTCTGCCTGATATAGTTGCCAAGAGTGATTTAGGAATAGAATCACGAATACATCGAATCTATAATAAGGAAGGATTAGATGCTGTTTTTGAAATGATTGAAAACAGATCATCAACACGTAAATCACGCACTGAATGGTCATTCTTCAGCATGGAAACTGTTACGGTAAGCGGTAAATCAAAAACCAATGCCTTAAAAACTCTGATCTTCGATAATCAACTTAAAAATCAAGACCTTCGAAGGGTAATTGACGAAGTAGGTGATATCAGATCGAACAGTACTAAAGGAACTCTATTACGTTTCATTCTTGAGAATTATAAACTAAACACAGAACAGGCAGCAGCTTTATTGGAAGCAGTTTCAACTCATGAATACAATACAGAACGTGGTTCAACGCTACGTATGTTCAATGCTAATTATTCAGATGATTTCATTATACGAAAAGCTTATTTCGACATTATTGATGATATGGAAATTAATTCTGAAAAAGGAAATGTATTGAAAGATCTGATCAGGAAAAAAACACTGTCGAACGATACATGGATTAGTCTTTTGAATGTTGTTTCTGATTTCTCATCTGAAAGAGAAAAAGGTGCTGTTCTTCTTTTTGCACTTCCTTATATTCCTAAAGACAATGGTGTAATGGCTGAGTTCAGAAGTGTTTTGGATGATATGTCGGACAGTTACTATGTTTTGAAAGGAGAAATTACCACCGCCATGCTTGAATCAGGTCTTTCGACCGGCAACCAAAAACCTGACAAAGGATCTCTTTTAAGCTATTTGAGAACCGCTGAAAACATATCTTCAAACAGTCAGCGAGGACAGATTCTGCGAAAAGCAAATCGCTTATTTATCAACGATGATGAAGTGATAGATGCCTATTTCGCAGTATTGAACAGCATGGACAGCGAAATGGAGGTTTATAATATAATGCTTGATTTATTGGACAAGAACAAGCTTAATGAAAAAGCAATGTACCGATTACTACGACAAACCAGCAATCTGGTTCCTGATTTCCAGCATGGTGCAGGAGCCATACTTCGCCAGGTAATTCAGCAGTTTCCATTAACCGACAGCAACTATAATCAGTTCTTCCAGATTATTGAACGAATGGATCAGAACTCAACTATTGAAGAGCTTTTGAGAATGGTTATAGATCACCCTGTTTTAAATGATAAACTATTGATTAAAGTGATGGAATGTAATCAGCGAATAGAAGTTGATGTTGAGAAAGCAGCCATATTGGTTCGTATCAGTCCTCACATTCCGGGCAAAGACTCATCTGTTCAATACATCTTTCAATCAATGACCAAAGAACTTGAATCGGAATATGAAAAGAACAGAGTTTTAAAAACTATCCGCTAAATTAGAGGAATGCTTATGTCCGGATCAATCTATTCTTCGAAGAAGCTATTAATACAAGCGTTGGTCAGCACCCTATACGGGGTGCTGATTTACAGCTATCTGATATTCAGCGAACGAGGCGATCTTAGTTCTTTCGGAAACGATATGGATACACTTTCGTTATTCATAATAACTTCCTGGATAATTTTTGGAGTCTTCTCATTAGTTACAACAGGACTAAATCTGTATAAGAGCTGGAACAACGGCACCAGTTCCCGGTTTTTCATTCAGTTTGTGGCTAACACCCTTGTTGCGCTGGTTATTTTATTATTGAGTTTATATATTTTTATCCTGCTCAAACATCCCGATAAGTCCTTGGGAATTTTTCTTTCTGAATCGGGTGATGTCACTCTCAAATTCATCATTCTGTTTGTTATTTCCAATGTAGTATATATTCTCATTAATCTTTATCAATACTCGTACACCAGCTTTATTCAGGCTAATATCGAAAGCGAAAAGATGATAAGGGAAAGGCTTAAACTCCAATATGAAATTCTTAAAAGTCAGCTAAGTCCGCACTATTTATTTAATACACTTAATACTATTGCATCGCTGCTTCATCGCGACATAGCCACCACTGAGAGTTTTGTAAGAAGATTTGCACATACATTTAACTATATTCTAAAAAGTCATCAAAAAGACCTTGTATTGGTAAAAGATGAATTGGATTTTATTGATGCTTATTATTTTTTACTACAGATTCGATTTGAAAATGCACTGGATCTTTCAGTGCAGATTGATGACAGTGTTAAGCAAACATTTATTCCTCCCATGACCCTGCAATTACTAGTTGAGAATGCCGTTAAACACAATCATTTTGATGAAGATAAACCACTGAATATAAAAATTGAGTCGGACAAAAACTCTTTACGTGTCAGCAACAATTTTGAACGAAAGCCAGGTTTTATAGAGGTCGATAATCAGATTGTTAAAAAACCCAACCATCACGTTTCGCATAAAGTGGGTCTTGAAAACATAAAAAAACGTTACTCCTATTTCACCAGACATGAACTAATAATAGACCGAGACAATTATTTTACAGTCCAACTACCATTAATAATGAATCATTTATAGCCATTTAATTTATGATTCATTAATTTTAATCGAATGAAGAAAAACAGCACCCTTAATAAATGGCTACGCTTTCTGTTACCTGTCCCGACAGGAATTGTTGCTTATATACTTATTTTACTGGTTTTTGACACTTTGGATGAACTGGGAAGTCATTTCTTTAGCAATGAAGTTGCCATAACTATTTTCTTCTCTTTTATCCTCCTCGAAATTCAAAGAACGGCTTTGATATTTCTCGACAAAAAATTTCCAATTAAAATTATTAACCGCCATGAGGATGAATCAGAAAACACCGAAACACCCACAAAAACACCGGGAGCATCCACAAGAATCATAATCATTCCTCTACTTTCCCTTCTTGTTTCCATTATTGTAATATCAACACTGGTAATATTATATTACATCTATATTATCGGATTTAAAGATTTTAATCTTGAGTTAATTGCTTTCAACGGGGTGTTTGGTATAATTTCAATGGTTTATGCAATAATACATGTAAGTACTTCCTTCTTAGCTGTTAATAAGCAAATCAATTACATACGCGAGAAAGAACTTCGTAAAAGCCTGGAACACGATTTGGAAAATTACAAGCTGCAGATTAATCCACAATTGCTGTACGATAGCCTTGAAAACCTGATCTCAATTGTTAAGCATGATAAAAAGATGGCTGAAAACATTATCAATCATCTTTCGGGAATATACCGTTATATTTTGGATACCAGACACATTGAACTGGTTAGTGTAGCTGAAGAATTAAGAAACCTTAACTCATTGATTTACATTTTAAACATTAAACACAACGGAGCCATCAGAATTACAGATAGTTTGGATGAAGAATGCAATTGCAAACAAATGGTACCCGGAACCATATCAACCCTGTTGACCGAAATATGTAACCGATCCATCATTAATAAATATCAGCCATTAGAAGTAAATCTCATCAGTTCAAATGAGAAACTTCAATTCAAGGCTACCAATCATCCCAAAATTAATTTGGAAAGCATAAATCATTGGAACATCAACCACCTCAACAGGGCTTATGATTATTTTAGTTCGGAAAGACCTGAGATAATTGATAATGATACGGAGATAAAAATTAGCATACCACTTTTTGAAATTGAAGAGGAATAGACCATGAGAGTACTAATAATAGAAGATGAAAAACCAGCAAGTGAGATACTTGTGAGATTATTGCAGCGCTACGATTCAAATATTCACATTGAAAACATTCTTGAATCTGTTCAAAAATCGGTTGAGTGGTTACAAAACCCTTTGAATAATGTGGATTTGATTTTCATGGATATTCACCTTTCTGATGGATTAAGCTTTGAAATATTCAATAAAGTACAGGTTAATATTCCGGTAATTTTTACAACTGCCTACAACGAATACGCTATTCAGGCTTTCAAAGTAAACAGCATCGATTATTTGTTAAAACCAATCAATTACGATGATTTATTTCACAGTCTCGAAAAACTGGAAAGTCTTCGTCAAAACCTATCTTCGGCTAGTCAACGATTAAAATTGGAAGAGCTTAATGAAGCATTATTGCATTACAGAAAAACCTATAAAGAACGCTTTATGGTAAAACTGGGTGAACGAATAAAATCGGTCACAACCAATAAAATAGTTTTATTCTATGCCGAAGGTCGTACTGCTTTTATTCTTACCGAAAAAGGAAATCGTTATATTATCGATTACAAACTGGAGGAACTGGAAGATATGTTGAATCCAGCTGAATTCTTTCGTATCAGTCGATCATTCATTGTCAATATAAATAAAATACAGGAAGTACTGGTTCATTCGAACAGCCGTCTGAAGATTAAACCTGATGTTGAATTTGATCGTGAGATCATTGTGAGTCGCGAAAAAGTAACAGCCTTTAAAAGTTGGTTTAATGGATAATGCCTGACTTTTAGATCAGTAGACTCTTAGAGATTAGTACTATTTAATTCCAGACTTATGCTACATTTTTTTAGCCTCCTAATGACTGATAAACTACTGCCTGCTGCCTTGTTTCTTATGGACTAAATATAAAACTATTTACCTACCTTTGCAGCCTCAAATAGCTGATCATGATTAATTATTTATCTGCCGAAAACATTACCCAGCATTGGGGCGACATATGCTTATTCGAAAATATCAATATAGGATTATCCGAAGGTCAAAAAGTAGCACTGATTGCCCGTAATGGAGCCGGTAAAACCACCCTTCTGAATATTTTAGCAGGTAAAATGCCTTCCAATGAAGGAAATGTAATTCTTCGAAATGGTATTACATTGGGTTATCTTAGTCAGGATCCATATCTCAATCAGCAACACACAGTTATTGAAGAAGTATTTAATACCGAAAGTGAAGTTGTTCAAACGATTAAAGCCTATGAACAGGCCATCGAAAAGAACGATCAGGAAATGATGGGCACGCTGATAGAAAAGATGGATGCTCTGCAAGCCTGGGATTATGAGCAGCGAATCAAACAGATTCTGTCGGAATTAAAAATCACAAAGTTCGATCAGCCTGTATCTGAACTATCAGGTGGTCAGCGTAAGCGAGTTGCTCTGGCGAGCATTTTGATCTCAGAACCTAATCTATTAATATTGGATGAGCCCACTAACCACCTCGATCTGGAAATGGTTGACTGGCTGGAGCAATACCTTTCAAAGTCGAAAGCTACTTTGTTAATGGTTACTCACGACCGCTATTTCCTCGATCGTGTTTGTAATGAAATAATTGAGCTGGCTGATCAGAATATTTATAAATACGAAGGCAATTACTCCTACTTTTTACAAAAACGTCAGGAGCGTATTGAGACTCAACAGGCAGAAGTAGAAAAAGCCCGTAACCTGCTGCGACGAGAGCAGGAATGGATGAATCGAATGCCACAGGCTCGCGCTACAAAAGCTAAATACAGGATTGATGCTTTTTATGATTTGAAGGATAAAGCTTCGCAGAACCTGAATGAACAAAACCTTGAAATAGGTATAGGACAGGCCCGACTGGGCAAAAAAGTGGTCAACCTGCATAACATCTCCAAATCATTTGATGACAAAAAACTCATCGAAGACTTTAGCTATAAATTTGCACCATTTGAGAAGGTTGGTATTGTTGGCAAAAACGGAACCGGCAAATCTACCTTCCTGAATATTTTAACAGAAACACTTCAACCCGATACAGGTGAAGTTGAAAAAGGTGAAACCGTTATTTTTGGATATTATCGTCAGGAAGGAATTAAAATAGACGAGAGTAAAAAAGTAATAGATGTGATCTCCGAGATTGCAGATGATATTTCATTGGGCAATAACCAACGTATGTCAGCAGCTCAGTTTTTACGTTACTTCCTCTTCCCTAACGAAATGCATCATGTATTTGTTAGTAAACTTAGTGGCGGTGAGAAAAAGCGTCTGTTCCTGATGACTGTTTTAATGCGTAATCCTAATTTTCTGATTCTGGATGAGCCTACCAACGACCTGGATATATTCACTTTAAATGTACTCGAAGATTATCTTCAGAATTTCAAAGGATGTGTAATCATTGTATCGCACGACCGTTACTTTCTGGATAAAGTTTGTGATCATTTATTCGCTTTTGAAGGTGAAGGAAAAATAAAGGACTTCCCGGGTAATTATTCCGATTACCATGACAATTCAAAAAAAGAACAACGCGAAAAGGTCAAAACCG
Source organism: Carboxylicivirga caseinilyticus (assembly GCF_050589785.1). Taxonomy (NCBI): domain Bacteria; kingdom Pseudomonadati; phylum Bacteroidota; class Bacteroidia; order Marinilabiliales; family Marinilabiliaceae; genus Carboxylicivirga; species Carboxylicivirga caseinilyticus. The sequence continues at coordinate 29,271 of NZ_JBNGOX010000055.1, forward strand.
AAAAAAAACCAAAGCCAGAAGCAAATACACAAACCAAAGACAAACCTAAAAAACTTAGCTACAAAGAAAAACGAGAATTAGAATCTTTAGAGACAGAGCTGGAGGAACTTGAACAGAAAAAAGAAGAGTTACAAAACATTTTAAATTCAGGAACGCTAGGACCAGATGAATTGGTAGAAAAATCTGAATTACTGGGCCAAACAATGGAATTCATAGAAGAAAAAGAAATGCGTTGGCTTGAATTGAAGGAAATTGAAGAAATGTAATTATGTATTCTACCATTGGGTGTAATTACTTATATTTGCATCAATTAACGACTTATGCCCAAAAGACTTTTAACCATAATATTGCTATGTTTGCTCATAATCGGCCAAACAGTTACTGCAGATAACGAGAATAGCATTGCTCGCGAAATTAAAGTCGGAGTTTACCATAATCCACCTCTCATTTTTTCTGATTCAACAGGCAAGGCAAAGGGTATTTTTATTGATATACTGGAACATATTGCCATCGAAAAAAACTGGAAACTTAATTACTTCAATTACACTTTAGAAGAAGCACTCATTGCAACGCAAAATAACCTGATAGATATTGCGCCCTGCATCGCCTATTCAAAAGAAAGAGAAAAAACAATACGATATTCCAAAGATCCGATCTTTATTAATTGGGGAGTTATATACACTGGTCTGGAAAATACAATCCGTGATATTTCAGAAATGGAAAATGTAAAACTGGGGATTGAGAAAGGAGATATACATGGGGCTGCTTTTATCAAACTTCTAAAGGACTTTAACATTCATACTGAAATATTTAATTATGCCGATCAGAAGCAATTAGTTGAAGCCATAAAAAAAGAAGAAGTTGAAGCTATTGCCATCAATAAAGTGTTTGGTTTCAATGTCAATTTAAAAAAAGAATTAAGAGAAACACCCATACTTTTCAATCCTGTTCATCTCAATTTTGCTACCAGTCGTGAATCTATTGAGTTGATAAATGAACTTGATACTGAGATAAGTAGATTCCTCACTCAATCACCTGAAGTTTATCATTCCATTATCGATCGATGGATGTTAGCTCCAATTGAAAAAGAGAAACCACTTTGGCTAAAAGTATTTTTATTCGTTATCGGTTCAATTATTAGTCTTCTCGTTGTTTATTTAATATTTCTAAGAGTTAGAATAACCAACAATAATAGGGCACTTAAAAAAGAGCTTAAACTCAGAGCCGCTAACGAGAAACTTATAGCCCAATTAGTTAATGAGAAGGAATTAATATTAAACAGCATTGATGAACAGGTTGTTTTTGTTGATCCAGCATACCGGGTTCTTTGGGCAAACAAAGCATACAAAGAAAAAACAATCAAAACATTTGATAATCAGCTAGGACAAAAATGTTTTGAAATAGTATATGGTAATAAGAAACCTTGTGAATTCTGTCAGATTGAAAAAAGCAAAATATCCAATAACACAGAGGTTTTAGAATATTTTGATGAGCAAAACCAAAAATATTACCGTACTAAAACCAGCCCAGTGTATGATGGTGGAACCTCACCAATAGGTTTTGTAAAGGTTATAAGCGATTTTACAGATAAGAAAAAAAATGAAGAAGAATTGATTGCAGCCAAGGAGAAAGCTGAAGAATCGGACTTTATGAAATCGACCTTTTTAGCCAATATGTCACATGAAATTCGAACTCCCATGAATGCCATTATTGGGTTCTCAGAGCTTTTAGAAGATAATGATCTGACCAATGCTCAAAAAAACAACTATCTGAATATTATTCAATCCAATGGTCAGCATCTGCTGCAACTGATTTCTGACATACTGATATTTTCTCAATTGGAAAGCGGACACATCGAACTCCAATATTCCAGTTTTAACATTACAGAAGTATTGAAGGAAATCTATCAACAATTTAAAAGTGAAAAAGAGAAACTCGATAAACCTGATCTTGAGATTCTTTTATCCATTGATAAAATTGAAAGTAACACAAGCCTGCATTCCGATAATATCAGACTTAAACAAATTATCTTTAACCTGATGACCAATGCTCTTAAATTCACCGAGAAAGGCAGTATTACATTAGGAGCCTATATTAATGAGAACATGCTTGTGATTTACGTTAAAGACACAGGTATTGGTATCCCGAAAGATCAACAAGCAAAAATCTTTCATCGATTCCTGCAGGTAGAGAATCCGCATCTTAAGAAAGCAGAAGGAACCGGATTAGGTTTAACCATTTCCAGTGATCTGATAGATTTATTAGGAGGTAAAATTGAAGTAAAATCAAAAGTAGATGTTGGCAGTACATTTACAATTTACCACCCTATTTACCGGGAAGAATCCTCTAACAGTATAAAGCAAAAACAAAAAACAGGGATTCAATAATATTTACTCAGCATTTACAAACTATTAGTAAAACATAAGCAAAACTTACTATTTAATTTTTTTAGTATTTTCTTACTCTCGATTTGGTAATCTAAATTTATTCTCTACATTTGTAGCACGAAAAAAACAGAGAACAATGGCTCACAACTTTTTTTATAGCTTTTATTATTTCTTTTTTAGCAGACTAAAAGAGGTGGGCACGCTATAAGACATTCAGAATAGTAAAATATATAGAAACCCGCCTCGTAAGGCGGGTTTTTTCATATACTGACTTAAACACAATGAAACAAAAGAAAAAAATAGCAATACAGGGATGGCCGGGAGCAAATCACGAGATTGCCGCAAAAGCGTACTTCGAGGATGATAAATTAGAAGTAATACCGTGCCTTACCTTTCCGGACTTGTTTCAGACATTAAAAGAAGATAGGTCGATTTATGGAATTATTGCTATTGAAAATACATTGGTAGGTAGTTTATTACCTAACTACACCATGCTTAAAGACAGTGACCTGCTTATTATTGGTGAGTACAAATTGCGTATCAAGCACCAGTTAATGGCATTACCCGGGCAAAGTATTGAAGATATCCGCGAGGTACATTCTCACCCTATGGCATTAGCGCAGTGTGAGGAATTCTTTAAAGCATACCCTCATATTAAATTAATCGAATCGGAAGATACAGCCTTAAGTGCCAAGCGTATTTCGGAAGAAAAAATAACAGGCATTGCTGCCATAGCTTCTGAACTGGCGGCAAGCATGTATAAACTAAATATAATTGCCAGTGGTATTGAAACCAATAAACGCAATTACACCCGCTTTTTAGTTATTACCGACAGAGCATTGACTGAAACGGATGAACTTTTGGCACAAAACAGAATCAATAAAGCATCATTGGTTTTTTCATTGCCTCACGACGAAGGAAGCCTGTCGAAAGTTTTGACTGTTCTGAGTTTTTATAACATCAACTTAACCAAAATACAATCCTTACCTATCGTAGGACAAGAATGGGAATATTTATTTTATGTTGATGTTACATTCAATGATTACAAACGCTATTTACAATCGTTGGATGCTATACGACCTTTGTGCAAAAAACTAAAGATTCTGGGCGAATACGAAAAAGGTAAACAATCATACCCTATTCAAAACGGTAATACAGTAGAAACAGCCAACCATGAATAATATACAACCAGCTGATAGAATCAATCAGGTAGAAGAATACTACTTCTCTATCAAACTAAAAGAGCTTGATAAATTAAGAAAAGAAGGCAAGCCAATTATTAACCTGGGAATCGGTAACCCTGATATGGCTCCTGCTCCTTCAGTTATTGAAGAGATTTCGGAACAAAGCAAAGTCCCTACCAATCATGGCTATCAAAGTTATGTTGGCATACCTGAACTGCGGGAAGCATTCAGTACTTGGTATGAGAGATATTACGGTGTAAAAGTTGACCCAGGAACAGAAGTTTTGCCATTGATGGGATCTAAAGAAGGCATTATGCACATTACACTTGCTTTCCTTAATCCGGGCGATGGAGTTTTGGTTCCTAATCCGGGATATCCAACCTATGCTTCGGCCAGTAAAATTGCCCAGGCAACTTTGATTCCTTATGATCTGGATGAAAACAAAGGCTGGTTGCCCAACCTGGATGAGCTTGAAAAACTGGATTTAAGCAATGTTAAGCTGATGTGGATTAACTATCCGAATATGCCTACCGGAGCCAATGCCAATACTGACTTTTTCAAGAAAGTAATTGCCTTTGGAAAGAAGCATAACATTGTTATCTGTAATGATAACCCATACAGCTTTATCCTGAATGATTCACCCCAAAGTATATTATCCATTGAAGGTGCCAATGACATTGCCATTGAGCTTAACTCACTGAGTAAATCTCATAACATGGCCGGATGGCGTGTAGGAGCTGTATTCTCTAATCCAACTTTCATTCAATATATTTTAAGAGTGAAAAGTAATATGGATTCAGGAATGTTTAAACCTCTTCAGCTGGCAGCTGTTAAAGCTTTGGAACTTGATAGCAACTGGTACCAAAGTGTTAATCAAGAGTATAAACAACGAAGAGTACTGGTTCAGGAAATAATGGATATTCTGGAATGCACCTACGATACTAATCAAACCGGAATGTTTGTTTGGGCCCGCATTCCTGAGAAATATAAAGATAGTGGGGAACTATCGGATAAGATCCTTTACGGAGTAGATGTATTTATAACTCCGGGTCTTATATTTGGTGAGATAGGTAACCGATACATTCGAATCAGCCTTTGCACCAAGCAAGAAGTATTAAAAGAAGCAAAACAAAGAATAGAAAAAATCATAAAACAATAACCATGGAAAATAAACTGGATTTACTACCATTGGAATTACCAGGTGTTAAACTGGAGCGTCCTATTTTAATTGCCGGACCATGTAGTGCCGAAACAGAAGATCAAGTGCTTACCACAGCCAAACAATTAGCTGCTCAGGGAGTAAAAATATTCCGCGCAGGAATATGGAAACCACGTACTCGTCCGGGAGCTTTTGAAGGTGTTGGAACCGTTGGTTTGCCCTGGTTGAAGAAAGTGAAAGAAGAAACAGGTATGTTTGTTAGTATTGAGGTTGCTACAGCTCACCATGTTTACGAAGCTTTAAAGTTTGGTGTAGATATGCTTTGGGTAGGTGCCCGTACAACAGCAAACCCTTTTGCTGTGCAGGAAGTAGCAGATGCATTAGCAGGTGTGGATATTCCGGTACTGGTAAAAAATCCTGTGAATCCTGATTTGGAATTATGGATTGGAGCATTGGAACGTATCAATCAGGCAGGAATTAAGCGTTTGGGTGCTATTCACCGTGGATTCAGCACATACGATAAAACAAAATACCGTAACAACCCTGAGTGGCAGATTCCAATTGAGTTACGTCGTCGTATTCCTGAATTACCTATTATTACTGACCCCAGCCACATATCTGGTAAAAGTGGTATGATTGCTGAAGTATCACAGGAAGCAATGGACCTTAACTTCGACGGTTTGATCATCGAATCGCATATGTGTCCTGAAAAAGCCTGGAGTGATGCCAGCCAGCAGGTAACACCTGATCATCTGAAACAAATCATGACTGATCTGGTAGTGCGTCAATCTGCTATTGGTGAAAAGCCACGTGTAACGCTGGATGAATTACGTAAGAAAATAGACTTGCTTGACCAACAATTATTGGAAACATTAAGCTCAAGAATGAAGATTTCTGAGGCGATTGGTAAATACAAATACGATAACAATATTACGATTCTTCAAACTCGTCGTTACGATGAGATTATGAATAAACGTCGTGATCAGGCTACAGATAATAACCTGAATCCTGAATTTGTTGTGAAAGTATTTGAACATATTCACGAAGAGTCAATCAATCGTCAGAATATTATTATGAATAAAGAATTGGCGAAAAAATAAATCAAACGAGGCTGGAGTAGTGCAAAAACTAAACATCAAAACAACGTTAGTTTCAATTTGTAATAAAATATCATTTTATGTCACCCCTAAATCCCCTGAAGGGGACTTAAGCCTCCC
>NZ_JBNGOX010000056.1:0-35010 GCF_050589785.1 Carboxylicivirga caseinilyticus
AAGTCCCCTTCAGGGGATTTAGGGGTGACATAAAATGATATTTTATTACAAATTGAAACTAACGTTGTTTTGATGTTTAATTTTTGGACACCCTCAATAAGTTGTGAATATTTTTACTCTACAAATATTTTTTGAGTATGTATTTGATTAATACCTACAACCTTTATGATATATACACCTTGTTTATTCCATTCCATTCTATGTTCAGTGCCTGTAAATAAGGTGGAATTAATTAATTGACCATTCAAATTATATAACGAGACTCCTTTGCTTTGTTCTTCCCAATTACACTTAATGTAAATATCACCTTTAATACAACTTACACTAACATCATTGTTCTTATTACTTATTGAAGTAGGAACCTCATCTTCAGCATCCAATGAACCAGTTAATAAATGTAATATAAATCTATCATCACAAATCCCTTTATTGGTAGTAAAAGTATAATTATTTGTCAATCGGAGATCAACGAATTGACCTTTAACCTTATCTTCCAGAATGATCTCTTTTTCAGCATCAAATGTACTAATACCACCAACACTTAAAACATGCTCTCCATCACAAAAAGCCTTAAATCCAATTTGAATAGCACAAGAATCGAACTCTGTTGGAAGAACATTAATTACAGCCTTATTATCTGACTTTAAAGAATAAAGATATGATAGTTTATTATCTGATTCCATCCTTATTTTTGAATCCAACTTACTAAAATCAAATGTACCATTATCCCTTAATGCCACAACCGATTCACTTGAAGTGAATTCATTTTGCAAATTAATTCGTAATGTATTTTGGTTTCTATTAGAGGACTTAAGTGCTGCAGAACCATGTATTCGCTTATCAGCATTCATAAAGACATCACCATTTGTTGCCTTTTCAACCCAAAAACTTTGCCCCGGTGCCAATATTCCATCAAATGTTTCCGGAGTAGTAATGCCTGTTAACACATTGTAGGTTGCCAAATAACGACTATTCCAATCGTCTCCTGTGCGGACATAAACCGATCCTTTAGTATTTCTAAAATCACCTGTTATATCATCCTCTACAGTTAACTGATAATATGAAGGATAAGGATTAGCAATTAATTGCCATCCATTAGATAGTGTTTTTGAATATGAGGTGTTGTTATTCAGTTCTCCCGTATGAACAAACTCTGTTCCTTCATTCTTAACGATTAAAGAATAGCCTTCCATTGGATCTGAAAAAGAATAAGGATCTGATAATACATTCCATGAACCTATGTAATTATACAAGAAATAAGCATTATCACCAGAAATTGCATCATCATAGTCACTAATATCAATTCCTGTAACGGAATGACCTATATACCAATAACGTCTGCTTGTATAAGTCCATTCTACGTTTACATTTCCTGTAACAGTCCCATGAGTAATCAATGATGAAGGATTAGTATTACTATTTTTAACAATTAAATTATCATTAGTAACTAAATCACCGTTAACAGTCATCTGCGCACCCGGTTGTAAAGTCAGACCTGAAATATGATTGATAGTCAGATCATTTACCTGCGCCACTGCTGTGGTATTTATTACCGGTGCTGAACCAGTATTATCAATGGTAATATCAGTACCCGCACTTGGAATATTCCCACCCTGCCAATTTGAAGAATCAAACCAGTCGCTGTTATTGCCCAGCCAGGAGAATGAAGGTATTGAAATCGACCCAAAAGTAATATAATTACCTCCAGCATTAGTATTAAACGACATTACAGATACCAATGGAGCAGAGCCGCCTGAGGCATTTCCTGTTTTTGTTCCTAGAGCTACCTCATACCACTTATCTGTATTCCATTGAACAGCACGCATATCTGCTTCAGCCGGATTCACCCCACTACTGGCATCCCATCGCAAAGTTAATTGTGCATTACCTGCAGCCGGTGCCAATACATTCCAATATTCGTTATGACTCACAAAAGCCACAGGCGACTGCAGAGCTGTCGGATCCAATCCATCATTATCCGGATTATTATTGTGATAGGACGCCTGCCAGTAACCCCCTGATGAAGCATCAGGAGAAACAATTAACTCACCGTATCGCGAAGCATTTCCGATAGGAAAAGTAAATGTACTTGAATTCAGAATATTCTTTCTCATTTTGGCAGCAACAAAACTATTACTACCTCCTCCAACTACAGCTGATGTTGATGTATTAGTTAGTGTTATCGTTTTTGATGCTTTAGTTTGAAGAATACCATTTGTTAAATACAAATCATTACTCACTTCAATATTTAAATTCATATCAACACCAACACTATTATCAATTTCTAAATTATAAAATGCGCCTCCTAATGCAGATGTAAAATCAACAGATCCATCAATGGCCTGCACTGAAGAACCGTTAAATGTAACTGTTGAACCATTGATACCTGCATCAAAAGTTCCGGCATTAAATAGCAAATCACCATGAATAGAAATATTACTGTCATGTGTATTTACCAACTCAGGTCCATCAAAGGTTAAATCACCATATAACTGAACATCTATATTTGGCAATCTTCTGGCTCCTGTTCCACTAAACAGAACGCTATTCACGTTTGGAATCTCACTCAGCACATCATAATCTGAAGAACCTGAATACTCCAAAATACCTCCGCTGGCAGAGAAAAACGTATCATACGATCCGGCAGGTAAATCCCCATTCTCAAGTTTTAAAGTACCTGTACCAAATACATCTCCCAGTCGATGTCCTATAGATGTACCGATATTTACAATTCCGGATGCATTAATATAGGTTCTATAGGCAGCTTCAAAATTATCAGGGAATGATAATGTATGATCTACATAAATAATACTTCCGCGCGGCCCACCGGCTGTAACATTAACACCTGGAGTACCTGTTGCCTGCGTATCCGGATCATAGGTGGCCCAGGTACTCTGGTCGGAATAATTTCCATCTGTAACGGTTATAAAAGCAGGTACCTGATCAGGTATGGCTGTTGATACTCCTGCTGTGTAATCCCCATCAATTCCTGAATCATCAGTATCGGAAAAAGTAAACAATGAAATATCATTAACCCCTGATCTGCCGTGAAAATCATCTGTAGTAAACTTATTCCAATCCGTACTTCCCAATAATATACGGGCAGTAATATACTGAGCTGTATCCCCTGGCGCATCACCATCGTTAGAATACATACTGGCATCAGCCGTAAAGCCTGATATTCCATCAGCATCCAGAGTCCAGCTGTATTGTAGCACACTACCCTGATCGGCAGGTAAAATTGAAATATGGGGTTCATCAGCTGCTTTCACACGTATTGAACCTGTATTATTTCCATTAGCCGTAATATCGAATTCTATAGGAGTATATTTACCCAATGAACCAATTGGATAAGTAAATAAGGTAGAAGCAGATATAACAGGGAAGGTTTTTTTAATTCCATTATCGGTAAACGATAAATTGGTTTGAATCATATTTGAAGAAGAGAATGGATTTACCTCTTCAATAGCTGCAGACTCACCAAAAACCAATAGATTTCGTCCTATATCAAAAACACCATCCTCCATTCTTAATTTATCGGCAAAGGTAATAGCACCTGATTGCGTTGGTAGAACAACGCCGTTTGAGTTATTGATGGTTAACACTGAAAACGTTCCGCTTCCACCCAATTGTTGCACATCAGAACCAGCCATTACAATTCCATTACCGGTTGAACTGGTTGTAATATTATTGGTAAGATCACCTTCAACTGTTAAATCATGAGCGGCAGTATTTAATGTTCCGCTTGATAAAATCAAATCATCTGATACAGTGATGGCTCTATCCAAAATCAAAGCTCCTGTACCGGTTTGCTTAATAACATCAGCAAAGGTGGTCGTTCCTATTCCTGATATAGTTTGATCGGCATCACTCACAAAATAGGTGGTATTATTATTGGCTGTGAAAGTTCCATCATTAACTAAATCTCCGCCTAAAGTCAAATCCAGGCCATTGGCATCGAAAACAGCATTTGTTCCTATGGTTAAAGCACCATTAATGGTATGTGCCACGGTTAGTAATTGAATAGCATCTGAATCATCTCCTGTAATTTCAATATTATTAAGGGCCTGATCGGCATACATCACAAAAGTAGCTGCGACTTCGTTGGTACCATCAAAGGCAAAACCTGAACCAGTGCCATAACTAACTGTTTCCGGAGTAAAATAGAGTGAAGGTATGCTCGAACTGGTATTTGATCGAACGATATTAATTACATCACCATCTGCCTGAGTAAAAGAACTACCTGTACCCAATATCTCAAACATACCACGTGTAGCCTTAATATCTGATCCAACGGTACCAATATTAACTGTTCCACCATTTTGCGCAAAAGTTAAGATTCCTTCTTCTGTATTGGTTGTTCTTCTAATTTGATCACCAACATGTAACTCTCCACCGCCAGTAACATCAATACTTGAACTACCCGAAGCCGTAAACTCAATAAAACTGGTACCATCAGAACTCTCAACTCCTACATCATTAACCTTGGTTCCATCAATATTGGCAATTCCACCATCTACAACTAAAGCTCCACTTAAACGAAGGCCGTAGTTAGCACATGTATTTACAGTAGCTCCATTAGTGACCTGTAAAGTTGCACTTGATGGGATCTGAAAATTAGCTCCTCCGGTTGTTAAATTAAGCTTGATATCGGAATGATTTAAATGACAAATACCTGATTCTAAAATCAACGACTTAGTTGTTCCATTAGTCCAGGCTGTTAAATCAAAATCGGAATTAAAAGCCACTGTCTGATCTTCGGGCTTATCAATTCTAACCCTGTAAAATGAGGCCGGCGTACCCGTACTGCTATAGGTAACACTTTCGGTTCCTTCGAATACGACATTTGCAGACGAAAAGGATATGGTTCCCCCTGTTTGGGCAATATTCCCCCTTAAGTATATTTTACTTTCTTGGTTGTTGGCATCACTAAATGTACCTCCTGACATAATGATATCTCCTTCAATATCGAAATAACGGTTACTGTTATTGGTTGTAAAGAAAGACAGTGTACCTCCTGAAATATTCACATCTCCTCCTACAGTGACAGTTTCTCCCTGATATGTAAGGAAATTCATTGTGACTGACTCAACTACTATTAAATCTTCATTAACCAATACATCCTCATCATCCTGGCACCTTACTTCTCCCGATCCGGTAATTTTTAAATTTGGATAATAGGCTATTTCGGAATCAGAAGGCATTGTTCTTGGATTACCTGTCCCATCAAAAACTATGGTAGCCGTTGTATTATTCAAAAACTCTGAATGATCAGCATCTAAAATCCTATATGTCCCTTGATTCCAACTATTATCTTCTTCATAAACAAGAGTACCACCTCCTTTTATTACTCCAATATCATGTCTGAAAATCTGATTTACTCCCCTATCCTCAACAATTAAGGTACCCCCTTCTTCTATTAATATTTGCGATGCATCATTGTTATTGGAGTTAATATAAACCGTATGGCCTGAGCCAATAATACAATAATCGATATTTGTAGGCTCTGAACCTGCACTTTCACCTCCATGTCCGGTTTCAGACCATGTATTTCCATTATTAAAGGAGCCATTAGTGACGGCATCCCTACTATATAAAGTTCGGGGAGCATCCCATTCTCCATACCAAAATCCCCCTTCTAAAACACCATAAGAGAAATCACTCTCCAACAATGAAGAATAAGGAAAAGTAAGAGTAGTACCTCCATTAGAGTCTCCATTACCATCATCATAATCACTCCAAACTCCATCATTAAAAACATTCAATGTTGGATAATAATATACCCATATAATAAACCTTTGACGAAAAACATCTACATCTAGAATCTCATGGTGAGTAAACTCATAACGGATATTAGCCTCATCACTATCTAATCCTTCTTGCTCTACTTTCCAATAATAATCAAGTGCATAGGTTTGGTCAGTTACTGTTGGATGATAATCATTAACAGGACTTACTGTTATTGTTCCGTTTGATGATACCGCAGAATTGGCATCTACTTGCATAGGAGTATACCTAGTGGTAGTACTACCCACAGGAAAAAACTGTATATTAGTTCCATTACTACCTGATGCTATTGGCAAAGTTAATCCTCCATCGCTGGCTAAACCATTTGTATAAAAGAACCTGTTACTTCCATCGTTATTATTTATACTACCTGTAACCGTTAAGTTATATGCCCCTAAGCTAACTTTACCAGTACCAGAATTAAGAAACGTAAAATCTTCTACATTGACATCTGTGACCAAAGCAGCTCCATTATTTCCATTATTTAAACGGATATTACCAAAGTTAAATTCTTTACCAAACTTGCCCTGTAATACAGGTGACGACCCGGTCAATTCAATACCTCCGGTGCCCGATGATGTTAAATCTCCATCTGATATTTTAACACTATCGGTTACTGTTGGCCAGTAATCAATTACATCTAAAGCACCTCGTGTTAAACGTAAAGAACCATCTATATTAATGTTGTGATTACCAGTTAAACTAACTGTATAGTAACTACCAGCTGTTGAATGTCGGTCTTTATTAATAGTTAATCCGCTTCCAAAGGTTAAAACTCCTCCGGTTTGATTGTTAATTGCTCCATCCTGCGAACCATCAAACACCAAATTACCTACTTGCGTATAGGTTCCTGCAATAGATAGTTCGCCACCTATAGATACATCAAATCCATTATCATTAAAAGTAGCATTAGCAGCAATGGTCAAATCGTTCAAAACAGTTAATTCAGAACTTCCTCCGGAATTACCATCTTGATTAACCACCTGAACTTGCTGACCTGTTGCTGAAGCCTGAATATCTAAATTATATAAAGGTACAGTGGCGTATATTTTTGCCTGATTACCAGAGGGAGAATCCGTTGGCGTATTAAACTGAATAGTTCCTCCAGTAACATTATAGTTACCTTCCCCTGAGATGATTCTAAGAGCAGTTATATTATGCCTGTTTACAGCCGAGAATTCAATAACACCTCCTGTCATCTCAAATATTTGCTCTTCATTTGCAATATCAAAGGAAGGCGATCCCCAAACATTAGTTGGCAGTGCATGAATATGAAATGTACCACCTGATTGAAAATAATTCAAACGTCCATTTGAATTATATTGCCATAATTGGGTAGTGTTAATAGTTCCTCCTTCAATTTTTATAGTGGCAGAAGTTGATGTATTGTCATAATATCTAATACCATTTGCATCCTCTGGAATAGTAAATGTTCCTGCAGCCATTTTAAGCTCACCAAATATTGTTAATCCTTGCCAGTCTGATGGTACTTCCCATGCATTAACATAGGCCGAGGCATCAAATGTTGTAATATCTGCACCATTAACATAAAGTCTTCCTGTTGAAGGTATGGTAAATTCATTGGGAGCATTACCATCAATATTTTCTCCTAAACGATCAATAACAATATTAGAACCTAACTCTAAGGTTCCATTCTCGATAACAACAGGCAAACGTTCTGCTCCTGAAGCTCCATCAGTTCCGTCTAAACCATTATAAGCAAGATAATCAACCGGTCCATATAACGAGAAATTAGCACTATTATCAGCCGTAACCGCTACCTTAAAAGTTTTATTTACACCTTTATCAACAAACAAACGGTACAAATCGGTAGTTCCGTTACATTGAAATTCGGTATCGGTGGTTCCTGAGAATTTTAGTTTTACGGCTCCGTTAGTAGCTTCAGCATACTGTGTCGAATTTGAAAAATCTACTGATCCTTCATTGGTAAAATCACCGTATACATTTAACCAGTGAAAAGCTGCTCCTATACCAACCGTTATGGCTCCGGCACTTTCAACATAAACATTTCCGTTAACCGTAGTAGTTAAAGTTGTAGTTCCTGCATTGTTAATTTGTATGGTACCGGCTGTTACAATTAAGTTACCATCAAGCGTAAGGTCATCTTCAATGGTAACCACCTGACCAGCATTCATGTCTATCTCCAGGTTACTAAAACTGAAGGCAGTGGTAATATTAAAACTGTTTCCATAAAACACTACTGTTCCATCGTCTTCATCCTGGCTGGTAAAATCGGCATCACCACCTACTCCAATGGTAGGATAATTATCAGCAGCCATTAATAAGCGTCCGTTACCTTTTAATGATGCAAAGTTATGACCTGTTGATTGACGCAGATCGAGACTACCATTTATGGTTACACTTCCGCAATTTAAAGTAACATTTCTCACCGATGGACTATCATACGGTGAGAAACCATCAGGCACCTTTACTGTTTTACCACTTAAGATAACCACATTATCCCCTCCTGATGGAATGGCACTCCCCACAGGTACGGCACCAGCCGGATCAAGTGTCCATATATCCGGATTATCCCAATCTCCGCTGGCTAAGGTATACCAGGTATTCTGCGAAAAGGCGGTTCCACCCATCACAAGCAATACAAATAATAAAGAGTATATTTTTTTCATAATCAACATTTTTATAACACAAAACAAATATCAAAATTTGATCTCTGTGCATTTCTACGTAAAAAGACTATAAGGTTACATTTATTTAGACAAAAGATCATTTAACAATGACCTATCTTAAAAAAATGGTTATAAAATAATAATAGATTTTTAAAGATCTAATTTACATCCAAGTCTTTACCCTTACAATACAAAATTTACTAACTTCCTAGAATAGATGCACAAAGCTTGTGTAACAAAACTGAAATACTATTGTTCATGATCATATATTTCGTGCATAGAAAGGGAAAAGAAACAAACCTTAAAACACATTATTAACTACATCTAGATAAGTAGAGTAGATTTTATTTTAACTATTTAAAATGAATTGATAATTTGGTAAGTTATGATACAATATCGAAGCAACCTTTTCTAAAAATCTTATTTAGAGTCTATAAATACTCATACATAAAAAATCAGTCCACCTTCCTTAAGATCTTCCATTCGGCAACGCAACAAATAATTCCGGTAAGGGAAGGACATTTATCTTCTAAAACTCTTTCGACATCCGAAGGACGTTTGAGATCACTAAATAACTCGACAGGGAAAGCGATATCACCCAGATCCATCTCCGTATCCACATTTCTAACACCAAAAGTCAATAAGGTTATCTCTTCAAATCCCGGCATAATCTGAGCTACTTCTTTTACAAAACTAAAGGCCCCGATACGATCTTCAGCTACAACAGGCACTACATGGAAAGCTCTTACAATCTCGGGAGATAATAACTGTCGAAACTCGCGACTGGCAATGCTTAGAACCATCGAGACAACAATACCACCCGAAACAACGATCTCACCCGGTTTATACCTTTGGTAGTTATAATGTATGGGATGTGTATTTTTAAAGTAAGTCGCCCAATAAAGGTTTTCGCTTTTACCTACAGGACGAACAAAAGGATGCAACATCAGGTCGCCAGGCTCAAAATCCTTAATCTTATTTTCAAGTTCTATCCCTCTTACTCTGGCTAAAATTTTTTCTTTAAAATGATGATTCTTTAAATTACTGTTTCCTTTAGCATTCTCATCACCACAACCATCGATAAAAGGAAAGAGGGTAACTCTTTCAAGCGAAAAGATAGGTTCACCTTTTTGGTTCGAAAGCACGTGCTCAGAAATAATAATCGAATATCTGTTGTTTGATGTAGGTTCAACCGACTTTATAGTAATTTCACAGGTTAATGTATCCCCTGCGAAGGCAGGGTTGAGATATAATGCATTTCGTATTTCAAGATGCAGTAAACTTGAATGAGCAAAATTTTCAACGCCCAGACTCAATGTCAGATTTAATAAAAAGCCATAAGGAAGGTATAACTCATGAAAACCAAGAATTCCGGCAAATTCACGACTATTTTCAGTATATGATGAAGTTGGCATAAAACCACTCCATAAACTATGAATAGATTCATCAGCCGTAATACTAAAATGACTAACTATCTCCTGACCAACAACAACTTTGTTAAGATCCAGCCCGTAATTGACTTTTTTATTAGGTTTGATATAATCCTGCATCTACATCTAATTTGATAGAACAAAAATAGGCTAATTATAGATAAAACAAGCACTACTTGACACCCAGAGTATCTTAAAAATTCCTAATCCTTTCAATTTTTCATGTTCTATTCGAGTTTTACTTTCGAATTCATAGGCGAAAGCAAAATAAAATGCATATTTTTCAAATTACCCCCTATGTTTTTATTCTTAACTCATGTAATTTAATATTTACACTGCCAAACTCCATCAATTCTCTCTCCACAAATAAGGCAATACCCATCACTTCTTAACTTGCTCATCCTTATGACTCCATCACGATTTATTATTTCTGTTTTGCAATTTGGACAAAAGGTTGTTGTGACATTCTGCTTATGTACATTTCCTAAATAAACATATTTCATACCGACTTCCTCTGCTATTTGCCTGGCCTTCAAAAGAACCTCCAATGGCGTCCAATTTATATCAGGAAGTCGATATGTTGGAACAAAACGGCTAAAATGAAGGGGTACTTTTCCAAAACCTTCTTTCACCAGCCACGAGCTCATCTTTTCAATCATCTTAATATCATCTGTCCATCCCGGTATAATTAAATTGGTTATTTCGAGCCAGGCTTCAGAATCATTAATTAACTGCAATGTTTTTAACACAGGCTTAAGTGATCCTCCGTTTAATTTATGATATGTTTTATCATCAAAACTCTTTAAATCAATATTCGCTCCATCTAAATATGGCAACATTTTTTTCAAAGGTTTAGGATTAATATAACCAGATGAAACCAAGACATTTCTTATTCCGTGATACTTTGCATTTTTTGCTACATCCAACATAAATTCATAATACACCACCGGATCAGTATAAGTATATGAAATACTCTCACAATTCGTATCCAATGCAATCTTGACAATTGATTCAGGTGCTAACTTCTGTGCACTATATTCATCAACAGCATTTTGAGAAATTTGCCAGTTCTGACAATTCAAACAGGATAATACACAACCATTGGTACTAATCGAAAACGATTTACTCCCGGGTAAAAAATGATAAAGTGGTTTTTTCTCAATCGGATCAACATGCATTGCTGAAACCATGCCATAGGATAAAGAAAAAAGTTTACCTTCTAAATTTTGCCTTACCCGGCATAATCCAATTTGACCTTCTTCCAAAACACACGTATGCGGACACAAAACACATTTAACCTTATTCTGCATTGATATATAAAAGCCAGCTTCTTTCATATCTCCAACAAATCATCTTCAACCTCAGAAACAACAGTACACTCATAAACAAACAGCTCTGCGTTTTTTAATTCTTCATTTGTTAATCCAGCCTTATTTTTGGCACAGTGAGAAACAAATTCATCCTTAGTCCATTCATTGCGAACAGCCACTGCAGGCAGGAAAGTTCCTGATTTAAATTCATGACGTACATAAATACCGTGCTTTCCAATTTCTATTTCTTCAATTGAAGAAATTGGCTTTAATGGTCCCAGTACTGATATCTCAAGAGTAAGATCATTTAACTCTTCTCTACGAAGCTCTTCAAATCTCGCATCCCTAATACCAGCATCAACAGCTAATCTTTGAACCAAATCTTTTAAAGGTTGATTTGGGCTAAATGTGCCGATACAACCTCGTAATTTGCCCAAAACATATACCGATACAAAGGCTCCTAGATATTCGTTTAATGGATAATCCGCAAGCTTCATTTCTTCTGCCACTAAATGAAAGTATTTATACAATCCTTGCCGGGCATACAAGAACAACTGTTTACGCGCTTGCTTTGATAAATTAAACCCACTTTTTTCGATAATGACTATCGACTGATAACCTACTACCCGCGAATGGTCTCTCATTAATTTATCTCCTGAATTTTGGTATAAAACAGGACGATAATTCAAACCTTTTTCAAACTTACTTAATGATTGAAATAACAAAACTGCTGTCCAACCGCATAAATTAGTAACAAGACCCGGAACCGGTTCATGCTTTTGATCCAAGATAAATTTTCTTAAACAATTCGGAGAATTCTTCAAGATAGCCTCTGTTGTTTCCGAATCAACCCGACTTGCATCCTCGTAACCGGGATAATGCGAAAAATCTGTACTGATTACAAAAAGGTTATCATCACTAAACAGGTATTGTAATTCATTTGCCACTTCTTCAATCACCCCTTTATCATCAGCTCCTACTATCATTGGAAGTATTTTAAATTTCTTATTTAACCTCCTTTGCAAAAAGGGCAATTGAACTTCCAAACAATGTTCCTTTTCATGTGCTTCAGGATGATAACTTAGATACTTACAATTTTTTATTAGTTGATTAGCCAATTCAAAATCAACATCGACCAATCCCAGTGGTGTTTCATAAGCCTTCTTTAAACAAACTGAAACACCTTTGAACCGATGATGATGACTTGATCCGATAAGAATTATTCGCTTATACTTTGCATCCTGTCTAATTTGCACAAAAGCACTGGCAGCAACTTCTCCAGAATATACATAACCGGCATGAGGAACAATCACAGCTCTTAATACTTCATCATGAATCAATACATTTTCTGCCTCCTGTAACAAAGAATCAACCGAATTACGCAATTCCACTGCATTATCACTATAAAACATTCCACTAACAGAAGCCCTTCTAATATGAATCTTTTCCATAATAATGCTGACCTATCTTTATAAAGTTACGAAGAAAATTCACCAAATAAGATTTTTTAACATCCCACAAAGTTATCCTGAATTCCAACCTGATAAGAGCAGATCAAATGACACAACAGAATCTCAACAATAAAATCAAGTTCTTTTTTTTGCAACAGAATTTGGAATAAAAAGAAAAGGATGTATCTTTGCACCGCAATTGAGAAAAACGGATGATTCAGTAGCTCAGCTGGTAGAGCACATCCCTTTTAAGGATGGGGTCCTGGGTTCGAACCCCAGCTGAATCACTAAACAAACAAGAGGCGATTAAGATAACTTTTTTAGTCGCTTTTTTATCAGCGTTGATTCAGTAGCTCAGCTGGTAGAGCACATCCCTTTTAAGGATGGGGTCCTGGGTTCGAACCCCAGCTGAATCACAAAAAACAAGAGGCGATTAAACACAGTTTTAGTCGCTTTTTTTATCAGTGTTGACTCAGTAGCTCAGCCGGTAGAGCACATCCCTTTTAAGGATGGGGTCCTGGGTTCGAACCCCAGCTGAGTCACAAAAAGAAGAGATTATTCAATTTGAATAATCTCTTCTTTTGTTTCTATGATAACTTAAACTCTACCTTCCCTCCAATTGCTGAATCACCTGATTCAGATCCTGCGAAGCTTCAGGATAACTATTCAGCATACCTCTAGCAAAGGCTAGTGCTTTTTGTTGCATACCATTATTCAAATAAAACTGTAATAAACCAGCATTACTGTTATAATCTTTCATCAGATTAATTTCCTTTTTCAGATAAACTTCAGCCTTCTCCTTATCGCCCATAAAATCATACATCATTGCAATATTATGCGCCACTCTTGGACGACTTTCATCCAGCTTATATGATTTCTCCAACATTTGCAGCGACTCATTATATTTCTTTATCTCAGAAAGTAACAAACCATACGAATAAATTGCATTTGCATCATCAGGCTCATTCTTAAGATAATCATCAAAAAGCTTTACTGCTTTATCATTTTCCCCCTGGCGATTATAGGCATGCGCAAGATTAAGTTTCACAAAATGCAACTCTTGGTCTTGTTTTAAAGTTTTCAAATACCACTCAACAGCCAGTTCCGTTTTACCCAGATTATAATAAAAGTTACCTAAATTGAATTTTCCGGTTGGAAAATCAGCATTATAAATCAATACTTGCTCGTATTCATCCAATGCTTTTTGATAACTCTTCTTATAGCTATCCGGTATATTACTCTCTCCTGCAGCTAAAAGAATACGGGCCGCTTCAGTTCGAACCGCCTTTGTTTCATCATTCAGCATGGGTAACATCATTTTAATATCTTCCTCAGACTGCACTGTTATTGCCCTAAGAGCAGCCAATCTTATTGTAGGATCTAAATGATGAATGTAATTATTTACCTGTGGCTTTAGTGAATCCTGAAAATATGTTCCCAAATGTTGAATTGCAAGTGCACGTATACTCATCGGATACAATTCATCTGCAGCTATAATATTCAAGTGGCTGATAGCTGAAGTATCTTCATTACGTGCTTCACTAAAAGCTTCCGCAAAATGATATCGCCGACTTTCCCCAAACCATTTCTTAATATTGTTTTCCGACCATTGAGCACTTTTATCTGTATGACATTGATTACAGGCATTTGGCACACCATATTTCATGGTCAGATCAGGCCGGGGAATCCGAAAACTATGATCGCGACGATAATCCACTCCCATATAATGACGCCCATGCATATGACAATTAATACACAATGCTCCAGAACCAACTTCCATTTTAATTCCTGATTCAGAAATCAGCGACTCACCTTTCATTCCTTCCGATTTATGAAAATGATGTTCTGGCGTATCATAAATATCAGGAACATGGCATTGAGCACATAGCTTATTATATTGCTTCCCCTGATTACCAAACAACAATTTACCACTGTGTACATTATGACAATCATTACATTGCACTTCTTTCATATGCATTTTACTTTGCATAAACGAAGCATAAACATAATCTTCATCCAGAATTTGCCCATCGATATACCACGTTGGATCTTCCGGCAAATTTGGTACCACATGGTCATATATATTTTTCGAATGATGATCAAAATCCTGCAACGAAGCCCGTCGACTGTGACAACGAACACAATTATTTACATACTCAGTATGATCTATCCCACTTGTTTTTACAACCAGACCATAATTATCGATATCTTCCTGAGCATATTCAGGCAAAGAGGCCCATTCAAGATGTTTTGAAGCCGGACCATGACATGCCTCACAACTCACATTAATCTCCGACCATGTCGTATTGTACGTATCCGTTTTATGATCGTATCCTTTCTGTAAATTAGTTGAATGACAATCTGCACACATACTATTCCAGTTCTGCGCCTGATTCGTCCAATGTAACCAGTCATCATTCTTTATTTGCTGACCGGTATAGATATAATCTGCCATATGATACCAGCGACTACTGTCGCAATCCCAGGTAAGAGCGAGTGTCTGCAATCGCCGACCAGGAAATTCAACCAAATATTGTTGCAATGGATAATTCCCAAATACATACTTAACTTCAAAATCCTGCATTGTGCCATCTGCACCATCTGTATTAACCATAAATCGGCCATCCCTTTTAAAGAATCGATGATTCATGCCCTGAGCCTCAATAACAACATCATTAAAGTCACCTAAAACTGACGAATCAGTAGCATCATCCATAGCCTTGTTATGATGTGATTGCAACCAATCATTATATTCAGCCTGATGGCATTCAACACAAGTTTCAACACCGGTATATTCAGCCTGAGCTGTTTTAATCACCTCTTTTCCAGCATAGGTTTTTATCAACAAATAAACCGGCAACAGCAATAAAACTACAATGCCCAATATTCGAATAATCTTACTATATTTTAAAATATCAGTCATCTATACATAGGTTACTTGTGAATTTTCATATTTATTTCTCCTTAAAGGACTATTAACATCAACCATTACCTTGTCGTCCTGAATTGTAATGGGATAGATATCCAACGCCCTGGTTGCCGGAGGAGATAATACCTCGCCATATTTATTAAAAGAAGACGCATGGCACGGACAAACAAATCGATCTTTATTTTGATTAAACTGAATAGCGCATCCCAGATGAGTACAATGAATCGAGATAGCTAAGAGGCCACCATCTTCCAAACGCGACAAATAAAAATGAGCAGCCCCAAATGGATATACTTTACCTTTTTCGAAAAAATTGATATTCCCGGCATCAAACCAACCATCCGAAACTTTTTTGGCTTTTTTCTTACGCAAAAGTCCCGTAAAAACATAAATTATTTCAAGTGATAAAAGCGCATAAACAGCTCTTTTAATAAATGTTCGTCGGTTTAATTTAAACTTCATTAATTGTATTCTTAAAAATTAAGCAAACAAATGCATTCCTTCTCCCCTAAATAAGCTTCCTACAATGGTCATTACAACATAAGCGACAATAATGATTGTAAACATTGCCATCATCAGATCAATTTTGGAAGCATTGTATTTCGATTTTAAAAAATACAGAAATGCTGCAGCAGGAACCAAATATAAAAGCAATAGCAATAAGCCTGTACTAATCAGCAAGGGAACCTGTGGCATCCAGTTGCGTAAATCCAGAAAGAATTCGCTTGAAAGGATCACAAGTAAAGTAAGCACCAATGCATAAACAACTGAGATAATAGTCAGCTTCTTACCTTTATTAGAATTAAACCAAACCCCAACATTTAAATCTGTATATTTTACAAAAGGAATATAAACCAGAAAAACAGTTACTAACAAGGGAATTATAAATATTCCAAAACCGGGATGAATATGCAGTAGCAATTCCTGAAACCCCATAAAATACCAGGGCGCCTTACTCGGATTAGGACTAATTAACGGATCAGCTTTTCCTTGAAGTGGAGCATTTATAATCATGGACAGTATAAACAAAACAATTATAACAATCAGAGCTACCAAAATCTCCTTAAATACCAAATTTGGATAAGTGGGCACCAGGACTTTTTCATCACTATTCTGAACAGTAACTCCTTTAGATTTGCGCACCAGCCAAAAGTGAACAGACATAAGAAAAACCATCAGTAATGGTAACAACCCAGTGTGAAAATGATAGAATCGAAGCAATGTTATTTCAGTAACTTCATCACCCCCTCTAACCATGTCGGCTATTGCATCTCCCACAAAAGGAATATAGCTTAACATGTTGGTCATAATGGTAACTGCCCAAAATGATAACTGATCCCATGGCAACAAGTAACCCGTGAAATTTGAAAATACAACCAGAAACATTATTAACAGACCGTAAATCCAATTTTTCCGGCGTTCGTGATAAATGGATTGAGTATAAAACACTCTTAATACATGTAGAAACGAAACCAGCACTAGAGCCATACCACTCCAATAATGAAGATTCCTTAACAATTGGCCAAACAAAACCTGATTCTCCAACTCGATAATGGAATCATATGCACCCTTAACAGAAGGGACATATGCAAAACGCAGTAACATTCCTGAAATAAATAGCATAACAAATAACAAAGCAGCTATACCTCCCAAACCAAATGTTCGTGTAAACTTAATTGATTGCGCATCTACCTTATTAGGATGTAAATGCAAAAGTAATTTTGTTATGGCCTTTGAATGTCCGGCTGTATTCATTATAAAACTTGTGTTAGGTTGCAGCTTAAAGTAAGATACTATTAATCATTTCCACTCAAAAGTAACCATTTTCATCATATTTGAAATTGATTTAATTATTGACTGCCTATTTTATAGAATCACCTAAAATCTTACAATAAATGCTTCCTTCTTTTTATTTTTTTGCTTCTCTCCTTTATCATTTTGCTTTATTCTATCTCTCAATATCATTTTATCAAAAAGAATCCGATTCAGGAATTCAAATTATAACTAATCATTTCACATTTATATCAAATATCAATCAATACCGCCATAATTAACTAAAAACCTTGATATTTTAATTAAACAGGAGAACAAGACCCCGTTTAAATTAAAAATTCAAAACAAAAAACACTTTAATATTTATCACCCCCCCCTATTTTTATACTTGCTCTTTGATATTTATTGGTATTTTTTCTTACCACCCCCTTTAATTTTAATGTTTTTATATTTTTTAACATATTTTTGTTTGTACAATTCAAAATAACCCCCATCTTTGTAATGGATTTTTTCATAAAACTTGGATTTAGTTAGCTGATTTAAGGGTAGGGACAGGTAAACGTATCTGTCCTACTTTTTTTTTAAAATCAAAACTCAATTCTGGTTTAACAAATAATTAGTCTGTTGTTAACTTACACATAACACGACAATTAAAAAATCCCACCAAATTTGCATTGGATTTTTTCATATAACTTGGATTTAGTTAGCTGATTTAAGGGTAAGGACAGGTAAACGTATCTGTCCTCTTTTTTTGTCCAATTTTTAGTGAATAAAAAAAGGCAGCAAAGCTACCTTCTCTAAAACATTATATCGATTTCAATCAAGCTCCCAATAACTCTTCCAGCACAAGCATAACACCATCTTCATCATTTGTCTTCGTTTGAAACCTAGCTACTTTTTTTATATCATCATGAGCATTTCCCATGGCATAACTATACGCAGCAGCCTCAAGCATCTCATAATCATTCAGATAATCCCCGAAAACCATCGTCTCTTCATCCGAAATACCTAACTTATTTTGAAGAAACTTAATTGCTTCACCCTTATTAACTCCTATCGGCATAACATCTAACCAAATAGAACTTGAAGTACTAATCTGAAACTGATCTGAAAATACCTGCACCGATTTCAGCGTGGTAGATTCAAGATTATGAAAATCATTAACAGCAATCTTCAAAACATCATCCTCAACCGTTAAAAGGTCCTCAACAAAAGTACAACGATGATAATATAAACGAGCTTCTGCAAGAAAACGCTCATTACGAGACTCTACATAAGCACCTTCTTTACCACATAAAACGATATCAGCCCCCTCAATACTTCTAATATGCTTAATTAATTTTTCAACATTATTGGTTTTCATCGGCTTCAGCAACTGCACATCCTTTCCCCATTTGATATACCCTCCATTCTCAGCAATAAAAAACATATCATGATCAATATGCGCAAACTCTTTCTCCAAAGTATAAAACTGTCTTCCACTTGCCACAACAAAATAAATTCCAGCATCACGCAATCTCCTGTACATTGACTCAAACCCAACGGGCAACTTCTTCTGAGAATTCAAAAGAGTACCATCCATATCACTCGCTATCAACTTTACCATACCCGGTTCCTAATTCAGATTAAAACTTCTTAACTAATAATTAAAAACCCCGTAACAAATGTATGACGGGGTTTTGATTTTAATTTTTTTCTATTTGACTTCAAACTCAAATTCCACATCCGTTGGCGGCAAACATGTTTCATTATCACAACACATGAACGTAACATAGCCTTTTATTTTTGCTGGCTTTTTTGTCACTCTCACATTTTGAGTAAAAACAGCCTTTTCCTTAAAGAAGGGTACATCCAAATCAAAAACCTCATCATGCTTAACAGTTGCTTTCTGAACTTCAACAGCATTTTTTAAAGGTCGATAACCTTCACCTTCTTCAAAGGTGATTGTTGTTGCCACCGGACCTCCTTCTGGAACATTTAAACCATATATTTTCCAACCCTCATCTACAGTTGCTGTAGCAACCACCTGCACTTCATATTGATTTACCTGCTTTAATTCAATCTTCCATTTTACAGGCTCTTTCATCTGGGCAGTTACCGACAATAAACCCATGACCAAAAGAGAAAACAGCATAAACAAACCCTTTTTCATAAAATATCTATTTTTTTTAATCCTCAAATTATATCATTCCAAAGATACACCATTTTACCTTTCAGAATCATTTTTAGAAAAACAATCCCAGATAATAAAAAGTTAAGCCGTTGTTAAAAAAACACACCTCACATTAAATAGTGAGCAAAAAATGACTGCTTAGGTACAACATTTACTATTTTTATTTTTCCAGATAAAATTATCAACTAAACAAATACAAATGAAAAATTTATCCATCCTTACATTGATTTGCATTGTTTCATTATCCGCATGCAATTCAACTTCTCAAAAAAACTCATCCGAAAAAGCTGATGATATAATATTGGTAGACAATTTACTTGACAAAGCAGACCAATTGGTTGAAAAACAAATAAAACTAAAAGGTCACGTTACCCACACTTGCAAGCACTCAGGCAAAAGAGCCTTTTTAGTGGGCAATGATGAAAGTTTTACGGTTAGAATTGAAGCAGGAGGAGAGATTAACGGCTTCGACCAGAATCTGATTGGCAACACCTTGGTAGTGAGCGGAACCTTAAAAGAAAGAAGACTAACCAAGGAATACATTGATCAATGGGAAAACGAATTAAAAGACAAAGCTGAAGATGGATCAGCCGAATCGTGCTCCACAGAACTAAGCAACATCAACGACATGCGCGACTGGATGAAAAAACACAATAAAGACCACTACTCTATTTACTTTGTTGAAGGAACAAACTATGAAGTTGTCGAGTAAGAAGATTCGTAAATGGCTTCGCATCCTACATCGCGATCTTGGCTATCTCATGGTAGGCATTTCCCTTATTTATGGCGTTTCAGGATACATTATGAATCATATCAATGGTTCAGATCCCGCATTTAAACAAGAGGAAGGAAGTATTCAAATCGATAAAAACCTGAATACAAATGAAATTATTCAAGCCTGGAAAAACATAGATGATATTCCCGAGATTAAAAGAGTATTAATACTTGACGATAGTCATTACAGGGTTATGCTTGATGGAGGCCTTGGTATTTACGAAGTAAATTCAGGTATTATTGATTATAAGTGCAATACAAAAAAGCCAATTGTATATTTTATAAATAAATTACATTATAACAAAGTAAAATACTGGATTTGGATTGGAGATATTTTTGCTTTCTCACTGATCTTCTTTGCTCTATCTGGTATTTTTTTAGTTAAAGGTTCCAAAGGCCTAAGTGGCAGTGGGAAATGGTATCTGATTGCAGGAATCATTATCCCATTATTGTTTTTATTCTGGATTTAACCCAAGTGAAATCAGACTTCTACCAGTTAGATTAGAAAAGTTCAAAACAAATCTTTAACCTGAAAACTTATAAAATCAAACGGAGTCATTCTTTGCTCCGTTTTTTTGTTCCTCATTAAATAAAAAAAGAGGTAGCTAACCGAAGGTAAGCCACCTCTACACACAGGAATTGTTGGGAGGAAAAATCTCTCGTAACAATGCCAAAGGTCTCCTTTTTAAGTAGTATACCCGTTACGGGTTTGTTATTTCTATCTTAAGTTAAGATTACCCTTGACCAGCTTTTAAATTAAAAATATCCTCAATTTAAAACTCAATATAATCTCCTATAAAGAATAAAGCAGCCATTTTGACATCAACACAACCTTAAATAAGTCATTTTGACATGATTATTTTAATACAACAAAGACGAATTGTCTTAAAATACATGATGGCATTAATGTTGAAATATCTTTTCCAAACAATGAAAAAAATTAAAAACTTAAAAAATAGGAGATATAGTTATGAAACTTGTAAGAAAATTCAACGGACAATTACCAGAGACAAACGATTGGTTTAATAATTTTTTAGGAAGAGATTTTTTTGTAGAACCAGATCAATATTTTGGCACTAGAAATAATCAACCTAAAGTTAACATTAGAGAAAGTGAAGAAACTTATCAGATTGAGGTAGCTGCACCAGGATATCAAAAAGATGAATTCAAGGTTGAGATAGACAACAACATCCTGACTATTTCAGTTGAAAGAAATAACGAACCAACAGATGAAAATATTAAGTATTCTCATTATGAGTACAAATACGGTTCGTTTAGCAGATCTTTTACATTACCTAAAGGGAAAGTGCAGGAATCGAAAATTGAAGCTCAATACAACAATGGAATCTTAACCATTTCAATTCCTAAAACAGAGGAGGCCAAACCAAAACCTAAAAGAATACTGGAAATTCAATAATATAGTCTGATTTAAATGAAAATGCCGCGGTACAATTATGCGGCATTTTTTATTTAAAATATTCTTCTTCTCTTTTTGCGATATTTACCCCCACTACTATTCGGGTTGGCCGTTTCACTACAAGGAACTGCAGGACGTTTACCGCCCATTCGAAGATTCCCTTTCTGGTTAAATTCAAAAATCATTGAAAGTTCATGAGCTCCCTGAGTTGCCCAGCCTAAATTTGATATTGTAATATCGTAACTGTATCCAACGCGCACCATACCAAAATCATATGCCAGTAATGCCACAATTGCATCCTGGTTAACTGCCGAGCTTTTTGCTTCATTAAAGATTGGTAATCCCCGATACCAAAAACCCAGCTCAAGAGGACCATTATACCAATAAAGTCCAACATCTAACTGATTTTGATTTGCTTGATTCTGATATCTGAATGATGTTGAAAAGGCTCTGTTCATACCCTTATTTCTACGTCTTTCAGTCCATATATTATATCCACCAAATACAACATATTTTAAATCAACCTCAGCTTTTTCATTCATAAATGAATAGTTTGGCTTAGCCAGATGATCAACCGTTAATCCCATCCAATATTTTGAACTGTAAAAAAATACAGAAGCAGCCAAATCTATATATTGAACCTGATCATTAGTTAGCCGGCCCCAACTACCAGATCCTCCACCAGACCCAGGCGGTTGATCAGGAAAAATGATTTTACTAAAATCAACTGCTTTATTTCCATACGAAAACTGAATAGCAGGAATCACCTGCCAATCGCTCGACAACAAAAGATTATAAGAATACTGAAAAGCTGCCTGTGTAGTAGTCAACCCGGCACTACCTGCTTTATCCTGTATTAGATAAAAACCTATTCCACTATTAAAACTGGAAAAGAAATTATCAAATGAAACAGAGGCGGTAGAAAAAGCTTCATTAATGGCAGGCCATTGATTTCGGTAATTCATAATAAGCCTGCCTCCATCTGTTGCTCCTGCTAACGAAGGACTTAAATACAATGGATTAGCATAGAACTGCGAAAAATGCATATCCTGCCCTTTTGCACCAACAAAATAAAAGAGACTTAATATTATATATATACCAACTCTATTCTTCATTATCTAAACAAGGTTACATCACCCGTGCGGGTTTCAATGGTTCCATTAGAATATTTACAAACAACTTTCCAGATATATACACCAGCGGCACATAACTTACCCCTGTAATAACCATCCCAACCTATCTTAACATCTTCACTTTCGTAAATCAATTCCCCCCAACGGGTAAATATCTTCAAATTATATTCAACAACACCATCCTGGACAAACGGATAAAATACAAAATTATCCGGATCACCTGCCGTATACTGACCACCATTGGGCCCATTCGGATTTGGTGTAAACGCATTTGGAAAATCTATCTCTCCTGCGGCTTCTGCCACTACTGCGCTCCTTATAATACGTTCATTTGTACAACCTTTATCATTCTCAACCAGCAGAGTAACATCGTAAGTACCGGGTTCCTGATACAAATATTGAATGGAGTGTTCTGTTGATGTATTACCATCTCCAAAGTCCCATAAATAGGCAACAGCACCTTCTGACTTATTGATAAAAGAAACAGTTTGTGGTAGTTTAACTTTTATTGGTCTTACCTCAAAATCAGCTACCGGCACTTCAAAAACAGTAACCGTAACATCATCCGCTTCAATTACTCCTCCTGATCCTTCAGCCGTTAAAGTCACCTTATAATCACCCGTTGTATAATAGGTATGGGTCGGCTCTTTCTCTGTTGAAATATTTCCATCACCAAAATCCCAAAGAAAAGTATGCGCATCCACACTATTATTATAAAATTTAACAGTTAAAGGAGGACAACCCAATGTATCAGGCCCATAATCAATAGATGGCAACATTGGCAGAATTTCAATAGCTTCATAGGTTGAATCAGAACAATGCTCGCTCTTAACAACTAATTTAATATCAAAATCACCAGATTCTCCATAAGTATAAGAAACAGGATTTTGCCCTTCATAACTATCACCATTGCCCCACCACCATGTATAATTCCATCCTGAATGAGCTGTTGTATTTTCAATACTCACTGTTGAATTTGGCATTTGCTGACTTTTGGGATTAGCATTAAAAGAAGCATCCGGAGTTTTATAAACCGTAACATTGGTATAGGCTGTATCTTTACATCCAAACGAAGATTCTGCTATCATCGACACATCAAAGACCTGATCATTTAAGGTCGAATTAAGAAAGATATTTTTCCCCGTATATGAAGTAGATGAATTTCCATCTCCAAAATCCCAATAAAACTTATTAGCACCTTCTGAATTATTGATGAAACTTTCTTCATATGGAGAACACCCTTGTTCGCCATCACTAATGGATGCTAAAACTTTAGGAAATACCTGAACAATCGTTTCTGAAGAATCTTTGCATGCATAGCTATTACCGACCACCAAACGTGTAGTATAATTTGCCATGGCATATTCATCATTGTCATAAACATGAACTATATCAGAACTTCCTGTAACCTCCTGTAAAGTTCCATCACCAAAATACCACTTACTATATTCAGCACCGATGGATGAATTAGTAAGCTGCACATTCAAAGGTGCACATCCTGAAGATGGTGTGGTTTGAAAACTACTAACCGGACTAGGATTTACCGTTACAGTTGTGTAAGCAGTATCTTTACATCCATACGAAGAGGTAGCTTCCATAGCCACATTAAATACTGAAGGCTCAGTACCCGTATTTATAAATTCATTTATACCGTTATAACTATTAATTGTATTGCCATCACCAAAATCCCATGAAAAACTTACAGCCCCAGCTGACTCGTTTAGGATTGTTTCCACAAATGGAGAACATCCAACTCCTCCATCAGAAATAGCCGCCTGGACAGCGGGAAAAGCTTTCACAATTGAAGTTGATGAATCTTTACAACCAAAACTATTTTCAACTAATAACTTTGCAGTAAATGATTTTAAATCCAGCTCTTCATTTAAATAAGTATGGGAAACAGAACCTGCAGCAGCTAAATCAGTTGACTGACCGTCACCAAAAAACCAATGACTAGTGCCGGCTCCCTGCGATTCATTGGTGAAATCAACCAATAATGGTGCACAACCTTCTGTTGGTGTGTATGAAAACATACTGACAGGGCTAGGATTAACAGTAATAACAGCCTGAGCGGTATCAAGACAGCCAAAAACCGATGACGTGTATAAATTCACATTAAAACTTTTACTAGCTGATGTGGTATTTTCAAAAATATGCGATATGGCATTAATACCAGACACAATGGTTCCATCACCAAAATCCCAATTATAAGAATAGGCTCCCGGATCACCCAAAAAATCAACCTTCAACGGATGACATCCTTCAACAGGTTCAGCAGCAAAATCATATCCAACCAATGGATAAACAGTTATATAGGCACTTGATGTATCCGGACAATCATAGGTATTATTTACTGCCAACTTAACTTCATAAGACTTTACAAACGTTTCTGAGTTTATAAATGAATGCGATACATCTTCCTCTATCGAAGCAGGAGAACCATCACCAAATGTCCATTCATATTCGGTGGCACCTACCGATTCATTTGTAAAATCAACGAGTAACGGACTACATCCCGGTGCCGGATCATTAGTGAATTTTGAAATTGTATTAGGATTAACCGTTATGGTATATTCAACCGAATCGCGACAGCCATAATTGCTATAAGCCAACAGCTTCAATGTATAATCAGCTGGCACCTGTAATGGATTTGAAAAAGTATGTGATGGATTAACCTGATTAGAACCAAAACCATCTCCAAAATCCCAAAGGTAAGAATCTGCATTTAGCGATTGGTTCACAAATTGGTTTGAATAAGGACTACATCCTGCATCATCAAAAGGACCAACTGCAGCTGTTACTACCGGATAAAAATCAATTGTTACAGTATCTCCAGCTTCACAAACATCATTGATTTCGACCCACGCAAACTTATATTTACCTGCAAGATCAACTGATACATCTGTGTTTGCATTCAGATTATTATTAAAAGTTGAAGACCCGGGCCCACTAACCTGTTTCCATGAGCCAGCTCCAATATCAGGAATCGCCACTAACAACATATCCAATCCGCAGGTATCTGCATCATTCATAACCTGAGGATTTGGAATTTGAACAAACGACACAAGAACTTCGTCTACATCTGTACAACCATTGTTATCTTCTGTCCATTGAAACGTATAATCACCATAGTTATCAACTATAACCAACGAATTCGGATCTCCTAAATCAGAAACTGAAGCATTTCCTGGTCCGGTTACAAGAGACCATGTGCCGGAACCTTTTGTTGGCACTGCTTCAAAGTAGTATCTCAATCCACAAGACTTAGAATCAGGTCCTGCATTTGCAATGGGTGTTTCATAAACAACAACCGTTATACTATCAGAATCCTCACATCCATGACTATCCAAAACATAGTATTCGAACTTAAACGTCCCGGCTTCAGTTGCATTAAATACAGGGTTTTCAACATCTGTTGCAGAAAGCAGATCAGTGCGATCTCCACTCCATGTATGTTGAACATACACTCCTGATCCTCCAACAGGATTAGGCTCAATAGCTTTTGATGAACCTGTACACAATTCAATATAATCGTTAGCAAAGATGATAGCAACTGAATCTACCACAACTAATATTGTATCTTCATCATAGCATGAATTATCATCTGTTACCCGATAAATCAATTCATAATTACCTTCATCAGAAGTAATAAACTGAGGAGTTTGTACATTTATATTATTCAACGGTGTTATATCTCCCTTCCAGAGATGAGTATAAGGCAATGCTCCACCCGATGGATTTCCATCTAAATCAAGCTGAGTGCCTGGACATAAATAAACGGGAGATCCTGTTGTAATACTTGCTGATGGTGCAGCGATTACTTCAATAACAGTCTGACCTGTTGCACTACACCCATTTCCGTCTTCGACATAGTAATCAATTGTGTGGGTTCCCGAACCAGCAATCGAAGGATCAAATATACCTGTATTGGAATCCACAATACCAGGTCCTGACCACACACCTCCCGATGTAACAGCAGTTAGAGTAACTGGATCTTCATTCTCACAGAAGGGACCGGCCGAATTTACTGTTCCATCCGGAATATCAACAATTAAAGCAATTGCAGTTGTTATAACAGGAGGATGATCTCCATTTATTGGATCGGCGGGAGTTCCCGGAATATTCGGATCATCATACGGATTACATTGATTCCAGTTCCGAAGTGTTATTTCAAAATAATCTCCTACGTTATAATTGTTTGGAATATAAATGGGTAATGCAGTGTTTAAAGGCGGTACCGGACCAT
Source organism: Carboxylicivirga caseinilyticus (assembly GCF_050589785.1). Lineage (NCBI taxonomy): Bacteria > Pseudomonadati > Bacteroidota > Bacteroidia > Marinilabiliales > Marinilabiliaceae > Carboxylicivirga > Carboxylicivirga caseinilyticus. The sequence goes on from NZ_JBNGOX010000056.1 coordinate 27,075, forward strand.
AAATAGGTTCGGTGGTGACATCAACGGTACCTGTCATTGGATAAGTTTCTAAAACCCCATTTACCAATGCCGTATTGATATTAGTTCCTCCGGTTCCGTATATCCATTGAATCCATCTTTTACGCTCGTTAATAAAGTCGTTTTCGTCTGGTGGAGTACAATTCCACTGACTGTTATCCACGAATGTCACAGTACCATCATTACCAACACAAATAGGAAAAACCAATGGATCGATGGCCATTTCGCCGCCATTGTATTCATCCGTATCCCACACGGTTACATTCTGTGTTTGGATACTACTCGTACACTCTACTCCATTAACAACTAACGAAACATTGGGCTCGTAATTACATTTATCGCCCGCGATAGGATATACATGAGAATATGTTAAGGTCCACTCATTACCACTTGTATTGATGGCAGGAATTATTTCAGCAGGATTACCATCATCCCACCGAAAAATAAATTCAACACTGGTTCCTGCATTATTTACACCTCTATAGGTTACAGTCCAGTCAACAGTTACCGGTGCACATAATTTATCCGGTATTATATCGTTTGCTTTTGATATAATATTACAATCCTGCCCCTTTCCAGTAACAAACAGAAAAAGCAGGTAGAATAATATTAAAAGAGCTCTTTTTTTACCGTCCATAAAGCCTTTCTAATATTAGTATCGTACTTACAATGGCAAACGATAAAGAAACTATTGTATTGTTCAATGTTTAAGTTATCGTTAAACCGTGATTTTTGTCAGGTTTGATGTTTTTCTGCAAAACGCTGAGTTTAATCATTTTTTAAACCCCGTTTCCTTGCAAATTTTACACAACCCAATTAACATACCCAACCGAAAAAATTTCTTTGTCGAAGAGCATTGACTGTAGTACGGCATATAATGTATTATAGTTCCGTTTAACAGGTTATTTTTTCGTTGTGTTTACAAATATATCAAGCTATGATCAATAAATTAATTGCACAAACGATACCATTCTTCCCCAAAAAATTCGTGTGGATTTTTTCAAAAAAATATATTGCAGGGGAAACAATCGAAGAAGCAATATTAGCATCCAAACAGCTTAATGATAAAAACATAGCTGTCACAATTGACCTTTTAGGCGAATTTATTAAAAACATTGAAGAAGCAAAAGAAAATAAAGATAATTACCTGAATATTATTGAGCAATTTGAGGCCAATAAAGTTCGAGGAAATTATTCGTTAAAACCTACAAGCTTTGGCCTTTTAATTGATAAAGAAGTATGTTTTAACTATATCAGGGAGATTGTGGCGAAGGCTGCTGAATATAATAATTTCATTCGAATAGACATGGAAGATTCGGCATGTGTTGATTTAGAAATTGAATTATACCGAAGGTTAAAAGCCGAATTTCCCAAAAACGTTGGTTTGGTAGTTCAGGCCTATCTTAGACGCACACAATCAGATCTGGAGAAGTTAATGGATATTCACACTGAAGAAACGCCATTAAACTATCGTTTATGCAAAGGAATCTATGTTGAACCCAAAGAAATTGCATTTAAAGATCCTAAAAAAGTAAACGAAGCATACCTGAAAAATCTGGAATTTTTACTTACCAATAAGGTATTTGTTGGTATTGCCACACATGACAGAAAACTTGTAGAAGGAGCCTATCAGATTATTAAAAAGAATAACATTCCTAAGAATCAATTTGAATTCCAAATGTTATATGGGGTTACTCCTGAGTTGAGAAAAGAAATTCTTGACAATGGTTACAGTATGAGAGTATATGTTCCTTATGGTAAAGATTGGTTTGGCTATAGTACAAGAAGACTAAAAGAGAATCCAAAAATGGCAAGCCACATTATTAAATCTTTGTTTGTTCGAGGTTAGCACCTAAATATTTAAACCAAGTAAAAAGGCTATTCAAAAATTTGAATAGCCTTTTTTATAATTAGCATCTTCCTCTTGAACATGGACTATTAGTAACAAATAAACCAAATAACCCTCCCACTATAACATGATTTAATACTTCACCCATCTCAATAGCCGAAACGGTTTTAGCATCTGTTAGATAATAAACAACAAAACCAATTACTGCTCCACCAATCATGTAAATGGCAGTTTTTTGAATATGTTTAGATTGTAAAGTTCTTTTTAACCAAGAACCTTCCGGTTTTAAATCTAATTTTTTAAATTCCATATCTACATATTTAGATTTTTCAATACAAACATAAACATTCCATTTGAATTCAAAAAATCTAATTATGATTCATCTGTAAACCAATGAAATGCTAAAACAAGTTAAATTTTCACATCTAGATATTTACATTTTTATATTTATCATACATTTGCTCAAAATATTAAACAATACTCTATGAAAATTTTCAATTATTTCGAGTACAACAATACATTATCAGCGGGAGGACAACCAACAGAAGATCAAATTCAAGAATTAAAAAACAAAGGTTTCGAAGCCATTGTGAGTTTATCTCCTGTAAGCACAAAAAACTATCTGCCCAACGAAGCTGAACTAACTGAAAAATTAGGAATAGATTTTATACATTTCCCTGTTGACTGCAGTCAGCTTCAACCAATCCATTACACCACCTTCAAAGGAATAATGCATGGCTTGAATGGGAAGAAAATATTTGTCCACTGCGGAGGAAATATTAAGACTTCAAACCTGATTCATATGTATAAAGAATTGGAGTTAGGTGTTAATGAATCTGATTCATTAAACGAACTGAAACGAATTCAGAATCCTGAAGAAAAATGGTTCAGCTATTTTAAATCATTCGGAATGCAGGGATTAAACTAATTTCAGGGCTGTCACATGACAGCCTTTTAAATTACTTAAGAATGGGTAACCTCCGGAATAACAATGTTTGGAAAAGACCTCTTCCTAACATAAAACTATTCATGGCCAACCACAATGCATGATTACCAAGGTTAGACCTTAACAACAAAAATATCGCAAAAAACACCAAAGTTGCCATCAGCATAGTGTTCCTCATTAGTCTTGAAGCTGTAGCACCAATATAAATTCCATCCCATATAAAAGATGAAAACCCGGTTAATGGCAAAACAATAAGCCAGGGCAAATAACGTACAGCTACTTCTATCACTTCATTCTGGTTGGTAAATAACAACAATATTGATTTACCTCCAAAGGCAAATAATAATAAAAACAGAATCGCAAAACTTCCTCCCCACAAGAAAAGTAACCTGATTACCCTTTTTACCTGCATCTGATTACGGCTACCTGTAAACTTTCCAACAAGTGCTTCTGCAGCATAAGCAAAGCCATCCAGAAAGTAAGAAAACAAGAATAAAAATTGCAATAATGCACTATTGGCGGCCAGAACCAGATCACCTGTACCGGCCGATTTAGATGTAAAAAAAGTAAATACAATGATCACACACAATGTTCGAAGAAAAATATCTCCGCTAACATTTAAAAAGGATAGCAAACCAGATTGCTGCAGAATATTTCTGACATTGAAATAAGAGAGAATGTATCTATATTTTTTCAGAAACAATATGCCTGAAAGAATAATACCAACATATTGAGAAACAACGGATCCCAATGCCACTCCTTCCACCTTCATATCGAACCCTTTAACTAAAATAAAAGAGGTAATAATGTTAACTACATTAATAGTTACTGAAATAATCATTGGATACATGGCATTTTGCATTCCCAAAAACCACCCATTAATAACCATTAATGCTATAGCTGCAGGAGCTGCCCAAATACGAACATAGAAATAATCGCTTGCTAATGCCTTTACTTCTTCACTACCTTCCAGCACCAAAAAACTTAAGCTAATGACCCCCTTTTGAAGAATAAGCAAAATAAATCCGGCTGATAATGCCAGGAATAATCCTCTGAAAAGTAGCATTGACATTTCTGAATTACTCTCCTTTCCATATGCCTGAGCAGCCATTCCACTCAAACTCATCCGCAAAAAAGCAAACCCCCAATACACAAAATTAAAAATCACTCCTCCCAAAGCTACTGCACCCATAAAAGAAGCACTATCCTGATATCCCATTAAATGCATATCAACCATCCCCAGTAATGGCACTGTGAGATTGGTTAAAATGTTAGGAATTGCCAGGCGTAATATTTCACGATTCATTCTTATTTTTTATTTGAGCCACGAAGATAACCATACAATTATGAATAAAAAAAGCTCATGTATATTGCTGAATTACTGAAAGAATTAAAAAAAGTTGTTTTTTTATTGAACATTTTAGGATGTTTTTATCTTTATAATTTGGACTGAATCTAATTAAATAATATTTTTGGATTCGTAAGTCTTTTAATTTGATAACCTAATAAAAAAAATAAAAAGACATGGCATTTGAATTACCAAAATTAGATTATGCATATGACGCTTTAGCACCGCACATCGATGCGAGAACTATGGAAATTCACCATACAAAACATCATGCTGCTTATACATCAAACCTTAATGGTGCAGTTGAAGGCACCGATTTAGCAGGTAAAAGCATTGAAGATATTTTAGCAAACATTTCTGACCTATCGGCAGCAGTGCGAAACAATGGTGGCGGATTTTACAACCACAACCTGTTCTGGAAAGTTATGTCACCTAATGGCGGCGGCCAGCCATCGGGTGATTTAGCAGCAGCAATTGATAAAGCATTTGGATCATTTGATCAGTTTAAAGATGCTTTTTCTAAAGCAGCAGCAACTCGTTTCGGTTCAGGTTGGGCATGGTTGGTTAAACAATCTAGCGGTGAGTTGGTTGTATCATCAACTCCAAACCAGGATAACCCTTTAATGGATATTGCTGAAGTTAAAGGAACACCTATTTTAGGATTGGATGTTTGGGAACATGCGTATTACTTAAATTATCAAAATAGACGTCCTGATTATATTGGAGCATTCTGGAATGTGATTAATTGGGACGAAGTAGCAACACGTTTTAAAGTTTAGTTTGTTCATTTTGTCTGGGAAAAAGGGAAGCTCAAACGAGAGTTTCCCTTTTTATTTTTATTTTTTTTGAGCAATTCAAAACACTAATGTGAAAAGTTTGTTTAACCTTTAGACAAAAATTAAAAACAAACTTTATTATGATTTTTGAATTACCTACATTACCGTATGCACTTGATGCATTAGAGCCTGTAATATCTAAAACTACATTGGAATATCACTATGGCAAGCATCATCAGGCCTATGTAAACAACCTGAACAACCTTATTAAAGGAACCGAATTTGAAAATGCTGATTTAGAAACGATTGTTAAGAAATCAGAAGGAGGCATTTTTAACAATGGAGCTCAGGTTTGGAATCACACATTTTATTTTACTTCTTTTTCTCCTACCGGAGGTGGCACACCAAAAGGTAAATTAGCTGAAGCTATTGATGCAACATTTGGATCATTTGATAAATTTAAAGAAGAGTTTTCTCAGGCTGCAGCTACTTTATTCGGATCAGGATGGGCGTGGCTGGTTAAAAAGGCCGATGGCACGCTGGCAATTACCAAAGAAAGTAATGCTGGTAATCCTATGACCAGTGGATACACACCAATCTTAACATGCGATGTATGGGAGCATGCTTACTATTTAGACAAACAAAATGCTCGTCCTAAATACATTGAAGATTTCTGGAAGATCATTGATTGGGATGTTGTTTCGGAAAGATTCTAAGCCCTTTAAAAAATAAAGAATTTTAAAAGAGACTTGATTGCATTTTTTGTATATTAAGTCTCTTTTTTAATATCCGTATATCAACTAATTAAATTCCATTTTATGCTAAAAGACTTAATTAAGAAAAACCGCAGTTACCGGCGCTTTCATCAGGACAAAACCATAGACAAAGAAACCCTGATTGAATTAATTGATTTAGCCCGTTTATCCCCATCTGCAAGAAATGCTCAGCCTTTAAAATACTATATCTCCAATGATGATACAACCAATGACAAAATCTTCCATCATCTTGCATGGGCAGGTTATTTAAAAGATTGGAACGGACCAGCAAAAGGAGAGCAACCATCTGCATATATAGTTCTTTTAAATGACACAACTATCTCGGCCAATTACTTTTGTGATGATGGCATAGCCTCCCAAAGTATTTTACTGGGTGCTGTAGAGAAAGAATTAGGAGGTTGTATCATCGGCTCGGTAAACAGATTGCAGTTGCAACGTGAATTGGGCATCAACGATCAATATAAGATTGTTCATGTTATTGCACTGGGTTACCCCAAAGAAGAAATTGATCTGGAGGAAATGAAAGATAACAATCACATTTATTGGAGGGATGTAAATGATAAGCATCACGTTCCCAAAAGAAGTATTGATGAAATTATTATAGATTAACCGGATTCCGGCTTACATAGCCGGATTTCTTTTTTTGTGCCCAGCCAACCAAAACAAATGAATATTGTTATAAAATAAAAGACCAAACAAAAATGATCATGAGAACATTTTTATTATTCATATGTGTAATATTTGCTACAAATATTAGTCGAGCACAGATAACAAACATTGATTCATTACGAATATCCGGGGTTGTTTTTGAGCAAGACAGCTTACACATACTCCCCTACTCTCAGTTTAACATTCACTCTCAAAGATTTACATCCAATGAGCAGGGACAGTTCTCTTTCTGGGCTAAGAAAGGAGAAATTATTAAGTTCTCATATCTGGGTTTTAAAGATACTTACATTCAGATTGAGGATTCTCTGGACTTGAATAATTATATTATGGGTGTTTTTTTAACCAGAGATACTATTCAAATTGGTGAAGTAATAGTCGTTCCTCGTTACGAAAACCTCACAGCTCAGGCACGTAACATGCCGTTATTAATTACTCCGGATCAGGCCTATGCTCAAAATAATATCAAGTCATCGACGAATCAGGCTTTAACACAACCTCCATTGAAAATGGACCGCGAGATGAATCAGGATATGGTATTACGCGAACAGCGCTGGGGAACGGTTTACAAAACACAAATACCACCCGACCGTACAATTGGAATAACTTCCGAGAATCTGGGTACAATGAGTTTATTTGTAACACCAAGAAAAGAAAAAATAAGAGCCACGATAGACCAACCGTTAAACCGACATGAACTTGATCTGATTCTTCGTATTTATGAAGAGAAAGTAAAAGCAATGTTGGGGAATCAATAAAAACAAAATAAAAATATGCTTGGTTCTCTGATTAAAAATGCAAATTTGCAGGTTAGTAGAGAAAAGCTCAAAGAATAAAATATGGAATTTACTTTAAATGGGAACAAAGGTTATTCAAAAGTGGAAACCTACGATGATGAAACAACTGACAAATTATCTTCCAATTACAAAGATATATTAGAGTTACTGGGTGAAGATTCAAAACGCGAAGGACTGGAAAAAACACCACTACGTGTAGCTAAAGCAATGCAGTTTTTAACGCAGGGCTATAACATGGATCCTGAAGAAATTATTCGCTCAGCCATGTTCCGCGAGGATTATCAGCAAATGGTAGTGGTAAAAGATATTGAAATATATTCGATGTGCGAACACCATATGTTGCCATTCTTTGGCAAGGCTCATGTTGCATATATACCTCGTCATCATATCACCGGATTAAGTAAATTGGCTCGTGTTGCTGAAGCATTTGCCCGTCGTTTACAGGTTCAGGAAAGACTTACAACCCAAATTAAAGATTGTATCCAGAACACACTTAACCCGCTAGGTGTAGCAGTTGTAATTGAAGCTCAACATATGTGTATGCAAATGCGTGGAGTTCAAAAGCAACACTCCATTACAACAACTTCTGATTTTACCGGAGCATTCCAGAAAAACCAGGCAACGAGGGAAGAATTTTTTAATATTATTAATAGTAAATAATATATAAGAGGGTGTCCAAAAACGGATGCCCTCTTTTTTTGTTCATAATCAGTATTTTATCTTCTTAATTATTTGTTTATATGCTTGATATTTAGTATTT